>CAKRNI010000030.1 GCA_934370915.1 uncultured Lachnospiraceae bacterium | reverse complement strand
GATTTTCAATCACTGCTCTCTGACACTACATATTCTTCATCACATCTTTCCTCACATCCAGCCGGTCGCGCAGTTCGTCCGCCAACAGGTTGATGCTCAGAGAAAGAAGCAGAATACAGAGTCCCGGTGCAACAACCAGCAGCGGTTCCTGCCTGAAATACTGTCTCGCGTCATTGATCATAACGCCCCAGTCAGGAGTCGGCGGCTGAAGGCCCAGTCCAAGATAGCTCATAGACGCCACGGAAATTACATTGCCTGCGATCCGTGTGGCAAAAAGCACGCACAGAGTTCCTAAAATATTCGGTGAAATATGGAGAAACAGGATTCGGAGATCTCCGGCTCCGATGGTCCGCAGTCCCTTAATAAAGCTCTCCTGTTTTAATTTCATGACCTCGCCCCGGACGATCCTCGAAAATCCCACCCAGGAATTGATCACAATAGCGATCAGCATACTCCTCACTCCCTGTCCTAAGAGTCCCGCCACCGCGATCATAAGCGTCAGCCCCGGAAGTCCCTGAAAGATGCTGGAGATCGTCGTGATGACTCCGTCGATCCAGCCCCCGAAATATCCCGCAAAGAGTCCCAGAATGAACCCCAGCAGCATAGAAAGGACCGTCGCTGCCAATGCCAATAAGATCGACTGTCTTCCGCCGTAGAGAACGCGGCTCAGGGTGTCTCTTCCGATATTGTCGGTCCCTAAAAGATGGACAGCCGACGGTTTCTGAAGCGCCTCAGACAGGTTCGATACCAGTGGATCATATGGTGCAAGAACCGGTGCAAGGACGCTGGTGAGAAGAATGATAAATAAGATCACAAGACCGATCTTCGCCTTCGCTGACAGGCGGAGCTCTTTTAATTTTCTCATGATTCCACCGCCTCTCCCGCGCGGATTTTCGGATCGAGCGCGATGTAGATCAGATCGATCAGGATATTTGTCAGGACATAGATGCAGCCGGAAAACAGGACATAGGCCTGCACCACATAATAATCTTTCGACTGTACGCCCGCGATGGCGTAGCTTCCGATTCCGGGGATCGCGAAGATCGTCTCCACGATGGACGCACCTCCGATAATGCCTGCCATATGGTTTCCCAGATAGGTGATGATCGGAATCAGGGCGTTTCCGAAGGCATGGCAGACCACCGCATGACGACGGCTCATACCTTTCGCGTCCGCCACGGTCATATACTGGCGTCCGATCTCGTCGAGGATCGCGCTTCGTGTCAGCCTTGCGCAGACGCCGATACTCGGGAGCGCCAGTGTGACTGCCGGAAGAATAAAGCCGGATCCGCCGGAAATACCGCTGCTGGGCAGAAGCTTCCACTGTTCCGCAAAGAGAAAGATCAGAACGATGGCGATCCAGAAGCCCGGGACAGACAGGGCAGCCGTGGAAAATGTCCCCAGAACATGATCCAACAGCCGGTCTTTTCTCACCGCCATCAGGATCCCGAAGCCCACGCCGAACAGGATCGTTAAGAGCATACTGAAGCCCGCAAGTTTTAAGGAAATTGGGATCCGCTTCACAAGCTGGTCCATGACACTTTTATTCGTGAAAAAGGATCTTCCGAGGTCACCGTGCACCAGACCGTCGACCCAGTTGAAATACTGGACAACAGCCGACTGGTCGAGACCCATCTTTGCCGCCATGGCATCATATTCCGCCTGCGTGTAGGATTCATTTCCATTTGGGTTCAGTACCTGATCCACCGGATCTCCCGGCGACATGATTCCAAGCGCAAAGGCAATGATGCTGATCCCGACGAGCACCGGCAAAAGCATCAGCATTTTTTTCAGAATGTACTTTAAAAGTGCCATATGTGTTCCTTTCAAAAACAGCAGAACTGCCTTTTTCAGACAGCCCTGCCAAATTCATATGAAAACTTATCTGTAACCGTTCAGCAGGTCTGCAGACTTGCCGCACTGAACGCAAGAATACAGATCACAGATGTTACTCCTATTTTACCCAGGAAATAGTCGGAAGGCCGACGCCGAAGGTCTTTCCCGCGTAGTGTGTGATCGCTTTGTTGTGGATATTTACGTTGATCTGGTAGCAGATCGGAACGCATGCGCTGTCATCGAAGAGTTCCTGCTGGATCTCGTCGTAGATCTTGCTGCGCTCCTCCACGTCAGCGATGGTCGGAGCTTTCGCAACGAGCTCATCGATCTTCTCGTTGTAGTAGTTGTAGTTTAATGTGGTGTTGCTGTTTCCTTCGCTTGCGAAGTACTGCTTAAATGTGGAAGTCGGATCCGCGTTGTTGATTCCGAATACGGTGAGTGTCATATCGTAGGTGCCTTCCTGCTGTCTCTCTTTGTAGAGGGAGGAATCTACAATCTCGATGTTGATATTGACGCCGAGTTCTGCGTAAACCTGCTTTAAGTACTCTGCAACAGCCTTGCAGTTGTAATCAGATGCTGTGCTGGAACGGATGATCATGGTCATGTCAACAGTCTTGTCGCCGAGAACCTCTTTTGCGAGGGCTTTTGCCTGCTCCATGTCATAAGTTCCCTGGATATCCAGATGAAATGTGGACTGGGTACTCAAGAAGGAGTATGCCGGCTGTAAGAGTCCGCCGTAGATCACGCTGCAGATGCTGTCGCGGTCTGTAGCGAGGTTGAATGCCTCTCTCATGCGCTTGTCTGCAAGATACTCGTTCTTATCGTTGAACATGATGTACTCGGTCATATGGCTCGGAGTGCTGTCCATCTCAAAATTGGAGTCTGTATCGCAGAGATTCTTCGCAGCGTCCATGGTGATCGCGCCGTTGTCCGCAAGTCCGAGAACTTCACCGGATTTTAATGCGGATACACGTGTCTCGGCATCCGGAATGCAGCGGATCTTGAAGGTCTTTACTTTACCCTTTTCGCCATAGTAGTTGTCATTTCTCTCAAGAGTCACATACTCGGATTCCACATGGTCAGTGATCTTATACGGACCGGTACCGATCGCGTAGTCGGAGATCACGCCTGTCTCCTCGTCGAAGCAGTTCGGGCTGTACATCGGGCTGCCATAGTCGGAAAGAACGTACTCAAGAGTCGTGATCGGCTGTGTGAAGGTGAATTTTACAGTGAAATCATCGACTTTTTCCATCTTATCGAGGTTCGGGAGAGATTTTTCGATGCTGAGTGTCGTATATGTGGAGGTAATTCCGTGGCCCCAGCGTTCGATGTTCTTTAAGCATACGTCAGCATTGAACTGGACTCCGTCTGTAAAATACGCGTCATCCCGCAGGTTGAATGTCCACTCGGTACAGTCGTCGTTGTGCTCCCAGGATTTTGCAAGCCACGGATCGATCACGCCGCCGTTGTTCGCTGTGAGAGCTTCCCATACGTAAGCGCCTTCCCAACAGTAGTAAGCGTCTCCGCTTCCCTGTACAGCGTCACGCGGAGTCGCAATAACAACCTCATCTGTCTCGTTTTTCTCTGTGTCTTCTGCTGCCTCGGCTGCTGTTGTTTCCTCCGCTGCGCTTGTCGCTGCCGCTGCAGTTGTCTCTGTCTTTTCTGTCTCTGCCGCACTGTTGTTCGCGCTGTTTCCGCATCCGGAGATTACGGATGCCGCCATTGCTGCCGCTAAGAGCAGACTTGCATGTTTCTTCTTCATGTTCTCCTCCAGGTTGTGTAAATATTGAATTGTTTTGCCTCTCGGCCTATCCTTATCTGTAACCGACCCGGTAATTGTACAGGGCTGATGGATAGCTGTATTTTATTTATAACTTCGGAGTTGGTATGGAGATGTTCCATTTGAGAATTTTCGAATACCGAAATGCTTATGCATCAGAAAAAGATGTCCGCTGGAGTCAGCCGACACATAAACGGTACGATCAATGCCTCGTGATCTGGAAATTTTCTTCCTGTACCAGCAGTCCGGCAGGTTTCCTGACTCACAGATCATCACACAAGACCGCCTTCCCAAAGCCTTCGCGGCAGTTTATCAGACTGCCCCGTTTTCTTCAGTGACCGTGCGTTCGCACATGACCTTGTATTCCCTGCTCACAGTGACGAGATCGTACAGGTCTTCCACCTGTTTCCCTTTTACCTGCTATCCGCCTGTTCTCATAAACTTTTTCACAGCGGCAGCAGCACCGGATGCCTCTTCGATTGTTATGGGAGATATTTTAGCATTACAGAAATTATTATGCAATAGGCTATATAAAAAACGGGGACAGATTTTTTGATCCGTTCCCGTTTTATCCGTAATAACAGTATTTATAAGACTTTTGGCCGGTTTTTCACCCACAGAGACTACAGTTTCTGACTATAGTAGATCTCACCGTCCAGATCTTTCCAGACAGCAGCCCCATCCTGTAGGATCATGTAACTATGCTCGCTCTCCTCCTTCGGAATCGACACGGAACCCGGATTCAGGTACAGGTTCCCGTCACCGAACGGTTCCCAGGCCGGGATGTGGGTATGGCCGTGGAGGAGAATGTCGCCCGGCTGCATCGGCGGGAGTGAGTTTAAGTTAAAATGGTGACCGTGGGTGGCGTAGATCAAGCGGTCTGCTGTTGGAATTACCGCGTAGTCCGCGAGAATCGGGAACTCCAGGACCATCTGGTCCACTTCGGTGTCGCAGTTTCCGCGGACGCAGAAGATCCTGTTTTTCCGCTCGTTTAACATTTTGATGACTTCCTTCGGGTCATACTCTTTCGGGAGATCGTTTCTCGGACCATGGTATAAAATATCGCCCAGGAGCAGAAGACGGTCCGCCTGCTCGCGGTCGAGTGCCTCCAGCATCTTTTTACAGTAGTACGCGGAGCCGTGGATGTCGGACGCGATCATGAGTTTTATCATTTTAGCAGATTCCTTTCTTTTTGCAGATCAGCGCATCTATCTCCATGCTGCTCTTGCCTTCTTTAGATTTCATCGTTCCTGCCGTTTTTCAAGCACATAGACATGTTCTGTCACTGTTTTATTTAACAATTTCCATTCCAAATCCCTGTTCGTATGATGATACTGAAATCCACATTTTTCCGCTACACGCTTCGATTTCTCATTCCCGTCAAAGTATGCGTACCAGATCCGTTTCAGCCCCAGATCTTCAAAACCGTACCGAATCAACTCCTTTACTGCCTCCGGGATGATTCCCTGTCCCCAGTACGGGGTTCCCAGCCAACAGCCGATCTCTCCCTCATCTTCTGGTACCGGCATATTGCATGCCGCGCCCACTGTAAGGCCTGCACAGCCCACCGGCTTTCCGGTACTCTTTAAAACCACCGCATACGTTCCATCCGCCGATAAAACTTCCCGGATGATCTCCCTGCTGTTCTCCACACTCGTATGCATCGGCCATCCTGCTTCCGGACCGACCTTCGGGTCCTTCGCGTATTCATAGCAGCTCTCCGCATCGCTCTCCTGCCATGGTCTTAAAATCAGGCGTTTTGTCTGTAATTCCATCTTTATTTACCTCTCTTCCATTTTCTTATACAGGTGATTCTCCGTTAATACTACCAGATCACCTTCATCAATCCCCTGCTCATAAAGCCAGTCATCTTCCTGGCGGATCATTCGCTCGTTTTCCTTAGCGTCTTTCAGTCGGACGAAAACTGTTTTCTTTGCCCCTGCAGGGCGTTCCTCACAGCCGTAGTCGTCTTCCTGGATCTGGAGAATGATGTATTCCTGTTCGTTTTTCATTTTACACACTTCCCTCATAATCTGGCTTTTCACTTAACTTTTTTATAAAACAATATTTTCCTTTTCCATGACCTTTGACCGCTTCAATGATCTCTGCGCTTGTCAATAACTTTATTACTTCTGATGCTCTGGTTGCTTTTAATCCTGTCAACAGCATTATATCTTTTCTTCCAAACATGTCTTCTGTTCCGTATGCTTCATATATGCGCAGGATATGGTCCACTGTTTTATCTGATAATCCAGGAATCATTTTTTCAAACCGTTTACGAATGTTCGCTTTTATACTCTCATCGTTCGCTTTTTGCATTTCAATGTTCGCTTTTTTGTGTTCATCGTTCACTTTTGAAGGGATCACATACTTTCCGCTGATATGAATGACCCGGTTATGCAGTTCATTTTTCTCATTCAATAACAGATTTCGCAGAAATAACTCTAAATACTCTGTTGTTTCATAAACCCCGATTTTAAAGTTATTATAATTTGCCCGCACCAATGCATTTCTAAAATACCATGCATTCTCAGCAAATATATCATTGGTGGCATCAAGGCCCAGCGTTTGTAAATACTTTATAAAAAATACTGCTGTTGTCCTGGTATTTCCTTCCTCAAAAATATGGATCTGCCACAGCCTTGAGACAAATACTGCCAGATGATGAATTATTTCATTGATCGACAGACCTTTATAGCTGAATTTTCTTTCTTCGGAGAAGTCATATTCCAGTGTATCCCGGAGTTCAGACGCATTTCCATAAAGAACTGTTTCTCCATCTAATACCCACTCTTTTTTTGTGATGTTATAATCCCTGATCTTTCCGGCATGTCTGTAAATTCCAGTAAATAGTTTTTTATGAATCGAGATATACTCGTTTGGAGTAAAGCTGAAACCCGTTTCAGACAGGACTTTTACGATCCGGACAGAAACCTTATCCGCTTCCTCCGTTCTGTCTCCAGTATCCGATTTTGGATTTTCTTCATAATAGCTATTTAAAAGCGAATTTGCTTCATCGATTGAAATATCACCTTCGATATTCCGAATTGCAGTATCGATCAGATATTTTGACGTTTTCAGCCCATCTACTGCCTGCAGCCCAATTGCTGTCTGCCATGCATAGCCTTTTTCACGCTTATTCGGTTCTGATTCTCTTAGGTATTCTTTGAAAGGATCCTGATTCATTTACATCTCCCAAATATCATATGAGGACTCTATAGAAATTAATAGGCAGTGACTGACTACTGCCAAACAAGAGTTTGATATTTTTTACAGCACAAGCTATGTTCTAATAATTCATAAAAAATATCGTGTGACTGATGTCCAATTTAAAGGAAATCCCATTATTGTAAGCAACTCCTTTTCAGCTAGTTGACTGCTTTGTCTATGATATGTATGTAACACCTTAATCAGCGAACTCTTAAAATCAAGAAAGCTCTTTTTGGGTAATAAATAACGAAAAGCAATAACCACACCAAACAAATCTCTTTTTCCATAAACATACTGAATTCCTTTTTTCGGAATACCAAGTTTGTCATGAAGTTTGGTGTCCGGAAAATCTATTTGTGTTCGGAAAGAGTATAAGCGTTCATTGTGAGCACATACATTTCTAAACAGAGTAAGTATTTTTAAATATTGTTCCAATGTTTTTTCTTTTACATGCGGAAAATTTTTGCTAATGCTGCTCTGTATTTGGGATGGAAGCAAAGTATACAGTTTTGAAATTTGTCCGTAAGTAAGTGTATTTATCAGCACCCATAACGGAACATTGTGATACACCTTACGTTGGTGAACCACATATGTATGATCCTGATTCTTATTTGCCTGATAATCAAGAATATTTATAAGGCGATTGATATCATTCATTTTTTTCAGGCTGGGATTATAATTATGAGGATCAAGATATTCCGACTGTTGTTCACCATGAACTGAACAGAAATGATAAGATATCAGTTGACGCATTCGACATTCAATTTCACATAGATATTTAAATATAAGTTCGCGTAGAGATAAATCAAAATGATACAAAGCTAAAATATCATTGAAAGACGCACCATTCTGATAAATGCGTGTCATCGGATCAATAAACGGAGTTTTGTATCCTCCAAGCAGTGAAAAATATCCAATATTTTTAAGAACTTCTTTCGCCGACTCTGAATCATTTATTATAAGCTTCTTTTCATTGATAAGCTTTTCTATCTGCTCATCATATGTAAGAAATGGCTTTGCCAACTGATCCGCCTCCTTTCTGTACAAAAAAAGGAGGGCCCTCAGGTCCTCCCCCGGTCCCAGTCCTCGCGAGTATCTGGAACCTGATCACTGCCTACACTCTACCACAAAACATGCCAAAAAACAAGTAGAAATCGAAGGATTTCAACTTGCTATGCATGAATAATAGAATAGGCACAAGTGTATTCTATGCATAGCATATGGCAAATATACTCCCTGACAGAATATGTATGCCCCGGTTACGCAGTTCATTTTGTTCATTAAAAATATTTTTACCCTGATTAAATCACAGCTATCACTTAAAGATCATCCATCACGATTTCAGCATTTATCATCGATTCATCTACTTCATCATGATTAACAGTATTCATGTCATTTTCATTCGGTGCCTTATTTACCAGACTGACTTTACACATCTTATATAATAAGCCCACCAATAAAACTGCATTTTCAGTTGCCACTTTTTCTTCTTCTGAAAATTTACTCCAATCTGTTTTCTTAAGATTATTAACGGCATATGATACATATCCAAATATCTCTTTATACTTCTCTCTGACTCTCATCACCGAATCAGTGTATGTTATAGCCGTAGATTTAAGATCATTTAAATATGTACAGGCTGTATCTATTGTTTTTTCTGCTTTCTCCATTTGTGCCCAGGCTTCATCCGCTTTATCCGATAAGCTGCTTCCGGTAATATTAAAGATAATACCACCTACTAACAAACCAACTCCAAGTGTAGTCGCTCCTAAAACAGCGGTCCCTAATGCCATACCGCCGCCACCTGCAGCTATTGCTCCTCCTCCAAGAGCAGCAAGTGTCGCATTTGTCGCTGCAGCTCCACTTAATGATGCGATAGCCGTTCCAGTGGATGCCGTCCCTAATGCCATTACTGCCGATGTAGTGGCTCCAGCAGCAGCAAAACCTCCGGCAGTACCAACAGCAGCTCCGCCCAGACCTCCCAAAAGAACGCCCGCCCCGACAGAAACACTTTTCAACTCTTCTCTATCATATTTAGGAAGCGTTACCCCGTCTTTTTTATATTCTTTAAACTTTGGTCTGTTCTGGATCTTTTCTATCGTATTTGAAAACTCATCAAAACTATGGAGTATTTCAAGTTCTAAAGCTCCAAGTTCATCCATCACTTTATTAGTTGCTGCACTTGTATCTTCGAACCGCTTAATATTTCTTCTATGTCTGCTGTCGGCAGATTGCATGGTATCATTAGCTTCTTTCATTTTTACTGCCCCATGAATCCCGCTTCCAACTCCGCCAACAGCTGCAGCAAGCGCCGCTGCACCTAATATAAATGGTAATGGCATACTTAATCATCCTCCTCTAATTTCTGTAACCACTTGCATACCTGTTTATTGATATCATAGAATTCTTCTCTCGACATCATTACGCTGAAAAATCTGTCGTAGCTTTCATCTATCCGGCAGAGCACTGGTCTGTTCTCATAAATTGAACAATCATTTCCTTTCAGATACTTACACACCCCATCGCCGCGATCCAATGGGGCATAAATATCACTTTTATCAAGATTTCTACAACAGCATCCGCAGTGTTCACAGTTATACATTTATTCAAAAACCAGCGTTGCATTTTTATTTGACATATGCTTATTAAAGTCGCCCTGCCATGGTTTATTGTAGCCCATTCTGTCAAATGTATCTAAGAGCATCTTATTTAATTCTTCATAATTTGTGGCTTGATCAAATGAGGCAATCACCTTATTGTATTCTTCCGTTTCTTTCTTAAATGCCTCAATGTCAATCCTCTCAAGCTCCTTTAAATAGGTCAGCAGCGCCTCATTAATTCTCCTGTATGCTTCCAGATTTGCCTGTAAAGGTGCCGCTATTCCTACTCTGATGCAAATCTCTTTCAGCACCAGTGTCACGAATCTGAACCATGCGATCAAATTAAGACGCATAAAAAATGCCAGGAAATTACCGCCTGATCGAACTCCTGCATCGATTCCGTCCATCACGCAAAGGGTGCCATTTCCAAATATGAGCATAATTCTTAAATCCGCATGCTTCTGGGTTGGAATACAGTCCTTCAGCGGTTTTCCATACTGGAAGCGCCTCCTCAAAGCCCATATTAATCTAATTGACAGATCTGTTATAATTACCGGGATTGCTGTCGCCAATCCAAATCTGAAGTCATAACCTTCCTGAAAAGCCCTGGTCGCAATTGTCGCCAGATCCTGTTTATCCTTTCCTACATCGAATCTGCCAAACTTGCAAAAACCAAATAATTCATAGAACGGCATCACGACACCTGTTCCACGCCCGGAATTGCCCCTGCTGCCAGAGCTGCCCGCAATATCAGACATCACATGTCCGAACCAGTTCGCAATTCCGCAGAATATCTTTGCAGCAAAATTGCCGCCCTGCAATTCAAAAGTTTCTGTATTGATTACAACCAGCTGACCATTTGCCGCAAAAGTCGCTGTAGAAGTAAACTGATTCAATATCGAAAAGAATAACCCTATAATATCTGGTGAATGTGCCAAGGACATCATATGGTGATTCTTAGCCGACATGCTAAATAAATTATTTACATCGGCAGAATGACGTTGATCATAATTAACCTTGAATTTCTTTTCTAAAAAGCCTATTGCACTGGCAATACTGTCTGCTTGATCAGCCTTTGGGCTCCATCCAGATATTTTTGCAAATCCTTTTACAGCATTATCAACCTGAGCATCAGTCCAGGCGTTTAATTTGCTATCTCCTGGCGCACCTACAAGAAATATATCGATCATTCCACCAATTGCGCCGCAGGCAACTGCAATCAAGTAATCATACTTATCGCATTTGTCACCTGTTTGAATCAGTGCCCGATTTTCATCGGAATTTACAATTAATGCTTCAGTGCCGCTCACACCAGAACTCATTTAGAGCCCCTCCTTATCTGTATGCCGACTGCTCAGCTATTTCCATCCAAAATCAATACTTTTTTGATAACAAGCAAACCGTCTCCACATGCCCGGACATTCCGAACATGTCGACAGTTCTGACGCGTTTTACCTCATATCCGTTCTCCCCGAGATACTTCACATCTCTCGCCAGTGTTGAGGAATCACAGCTCACATAAACGACTTTCTCCGGTGCCATCTTTACGATCGTCTCAAGGCAGAGCTCATCACAGCCCTTTCTTGGCGGGTCGACGACGATCACGTCGGCTTTGATGTGGTTCTTTTCGTACTGTTCCGGGAGGACCTCCTCGGCTTTTCCGACGAAGAATTCTACATTGTCGAGACCGTTGCGCTTCGCGTTTTCCCTCGCGTCCTCAATGGCTGCCGGAATGATCTCGACACCGCAGACTTTTCCGGCTTTCCGGGCGAGGAAAGAGGAGATCGTTCCGATTCCACAGTAGAGGTCCCAGACGGTCTCACCGCCGTTTAAATCGGCGAATTCCAGGGCTGTTCCGTAGAGACGTTCTGTCTGGACCGGGTTTACCTGATAGAAGGATAACGGAGAGATCCGGTACTCGATGTTTCCGATCTTATCCGTGATATAACCCGGCCCGTAGAGATTCTTGATCTCGGTTCCCAGGATCACATTTGTCTTTTCCATATTGAAGGACAGGGAGATACTGTCCGCGCCCACTTCACGCATCCGATCGGTGAACTCCTTCTCGTGAGGAAGCTTCTTTCCGTTGATTACAAGACATACCATGTGCTCGCCGCTGGCGAAGCCTTTTCTTAAGAGGACATGGCGGACGAGGCCTTTATGATTCGCCTCGTCGTATGGCTCCACGCCGAAATCTTCCATAAATTTTAACACTGCCGCCAGATAATCCTTATTTTCCCCGCAACTAAGCAGGCAGTCCAGCTCTGGCACCGGGATCAGGGAGTGGGTGCGTCCGGCAAAGAATCCGGCTGTTGGTCTTCCGTCTTTTCCGCGTCCAATCGGATACTGCGCTTTGTTTCGGTATCTCCACGGGTCTTCCATTCCGATGATCGGCTCCATGATGACTGCGTCCTGCACTCCCGCTGCCTGTTCCGCCTCCTCCGGCAGGAACAGGTTTTCCATTCCGCCGATGCGTTTTAAGTGGTTGTATACTTTCTTTTCCTTGAATTTTAACTGTTCTTTGTAGTCCAGTTCCTGAAGCTGGCATCCGCCGCAGGCTCTCGCCACCGGACATTTCGCCTCCACGCGGCCTTTTGCCGGGGTGATAACACGCACAAGGCGGGCAAAGCCATAATTTTTCTTCATCTTCATGGCAGATGCCTCGATGGTGTCCCCGATCAGAGCGTCCTTCACGAACCAGATATATCCGTCCACGCGGCCGATGCCTGCGCCGTCCTCCCCCATGTCCTCGATGGTCACTGTAAATTTATCGTTCTTCTTGATTTCCATAATTCGTTCCTTCTATATAAATATTCTTGTTGTGCATTTTATCGCTGAGCCCACTCTGTCCTTTCACCTCACTAAGCCAAACTAATAGCGTATATCACGTATTGAGAATATACCGAATACACAAAATGCAGAACAGACCTAAAAATGAGACTCCATGCTCAGTTTTTCTTAAGTATACAAGAATTACTCCCGCATTTGCAACCCCCATCACATAAACGAATGTGAAAATCTCTGCCCTATACCGCATACAGGCAAAACAACAGCGAAAAAGTGAATCCGATCCGCATTTTCAAATGAGTCACGTTTTTGCATCAATACAAAAACCGGCTCCCCGCGCCCCGAAAACTCCCATTCAGAAGTCCCCGGAACCGGAAAACCGGTCTTAACATATCAACTCTATAAGTTAAACATTATGTAAACCGCAATGTCCAGCGGGTATTCGCAATCCGCTTTGCTGCTTACCTGATTCGATTATGCTCTTGCCTCAGAACCCGCCTTCTTGTTTAACAGCTCCTTACCGGATGTGACAACAATGATCACACCGAGAACCATAAGAAGGATCGCAACGATGAGCTGAAGTCCCTCAACCATAAATACTGCAGTACCTGCGCTGAATGCGTTTACAAGAGCAAGCGTTCTCTGAACCAGTGCTGTAAAGGTCACGCAGAGCATGATCACGCACGGGATGATCAGGGTCTTGTTCTGTCTGCCTGTTACCTTTAAGAACACGCAAAGAGTGATCAGAACCAGAGCGCTTAAGAGCTGGTTTGCGCTTCCGAATAACGGCCAGATGTTGGAGTAACCGACTCTTGTAAGGATATATCCGAACGCAAGTGTGATGATCGTGGATACATACTTGTTGCAGAGGAATTTTCTCCAGCCCTCTGCGTTCTCCATATCGTCTACGGAGAAAAGCTCCTGGAAGGACATACGTCCGATACGTGCTACCGCATCAAGACTTGTAAGGGCAAGAGCGGATACACACATGGTCATGAAGCACTGTGCAACATAGATCGGAAGACCGAACATCTCAAGAAGTCCGGCAACGCCGGAGGAGAAGATCTGGAACGGAGTTCCTACTGCTGCAGTACCGTCAGCTGCTGCAGCTGCACCTGCTACACAGAGTGCAAGTACGGCTAAGAGGCTCTCAAGAACCATTGCGCCGTAACCAACTTTTAACATATCTTTCTCGTTCTCAACGGTCTTGGAGGAAGTACCGGAGGAAACGAGGCTGTGGAAACCGGAAACGGCTCCGCAAGCTACGGTTACGAAAAGGATCGGGAACATGTTTCCGAGCTTCTCATTTGTGAAACCTGTGTACATCGGAAGGTTCATGTTCGGATGCGCAACAACAATACCGACAACAGCGCCGAGGATCATTCCTGCAAACATGAATGTTGTCATGTAGTCACGCGGCTGCTTTAAGAGCCACATCGGAAGAACAGATGCAAAGAAGATATACGCAAATGTGAATCCTGTCCATGCGTCCTTACCGCCGATTAACGGAAATGCCATACCGATTGCAAGCGATGCAACGGTGCATGCAAGTCCTACGAAGAACTCGCTCTTGCCTTCAAGGTTGAGCTTCTTCTGAAGGACACCGAAGACCATCGCAAATACGATAAATGCGATGGAGATGGAACCTGCAGCGCCGTTTGTCTGAGCCGCTGCGGCCAGCTCTGTAACACCATCCTTAACCGTATAAGCATTGAATGTGCCTGCAACCATGTCCGCAAATGCAGCGATAACGATCAGTGTAAATAACCAGCAGAAGATCAGGAATAATCTCTTACCTGTCTTGCCGATGTACTTCTCGATCAGAAGTCCCATGGACTTTCCTTCGTTCTTTACACTTGCGTAAAGAGCACCGAAGTCTGTGACAGCTCCGAAAAAGATACCACCGACGAGGATCCAGAGAAGAACCGGAACCCAGCCGAATGCAGCCGCCTGAATCGCGCCCGTTACAGGGCCGGCACCTGCGATGGAAGAAAACTGATGTGAGAAAACGATCCAGCCGTTTGTAGGTACATAATCCTGTCCGTCTTCATGTGTATAGGCAGGTGTCTTTGCCTTCGGGTCGATGCCCCAGGTCTTTGCCAGCCAGCGTCCGTATACCATATATCCGCATAACAGACACACAGCTGAGATGAGAACGATTACTAATGTGTTCATGTCATTTTGCTCCTTTGTAAATTCATTTTGTCATACCGGAATGTCGCGGGTTCCGGTCCCTGTAGTCCATCCATATTCAAACGGGTGTGATACAGATGACTTGGAAAACTCGCTTTGCGAGTTTTCCAAGTTTTCGCGGCAGTCGCCAAGGTCTCGTGCGAGCACGGACTTTGGCTCGTTGCTCGCGAAAAAAAATCCTTCGTCTCCACAGGGATCACTCCCTTAGAAGACGAAGGATCTAACATTCTCCGCGTTACCACTTCTATTGCCGGAAAACCGGCCTCTCAATCCCATCCTCCTCAAGTATCTGCTGTACTCTCAGATGAATCGGTCCCCTTTTAACGGTGAGGTTTCCGTCCGGAATTACTAAAACAAGCGGTTCATCCCGGCTGCTTCCAGGTGATAACCTTCTAATTTCTTATCTGCCTCGCACCGTCCGGCAGCTCTCTGAATAAGGTTCTGTTAGAAAGTCCTGTCCCGTTCATCGCATTTGAATATGAACAACACTCATTTTAGTCACAAACATGATTTTGTCAACTGTTATTTTTTGATCCTGACAGTTTCCAATCAGTCCAAAGTATACATTTGTCTTTTTGTTGCGGACACATTTTATCATCTGTCTTTCCATGACAAATAATCACAGAAATTCTGCACGATTTATGCTCCGCTATACGTCAATTTTTCTACACCTAATTTTCACTGGTGCGACGCACATTTGTCTCCATGAAACGGTTGTAGCCGAGCCAGCCCATATTGTCCCCGGCACCTCTTAAGATCTCCGTCATGGTCTCCATCTTCGCATCCGCATTGTCCGCAAGATTCAGTGCCATCGCTTCGATCAACGCCGGTTTCTTCGGAGAACCATACTCGAGCTCGCCGTGGTGGGCAAGGATGCAGTGGATCAGCTCACTCTCCAGCTTTTTCGGGAATCCCGGCATCGCGTCGATCCGCTCTTTGATCATCTGCGCGCCGATGATGATGTGGCCAAGGAGCTGTCCGTCATCTGTATAGTCATTCTCCGGGAATGCGGAGAGTTCTTTTGTCTTTCCGATATCGTGGAACATTGCGGCTGTTAAGAGCAGATCACGGTTGAGCGCCGGATACTGTTTGCTGAAGTAATCACACATTTTTACAACACTCAGAGTGTGCTCTAAGAGTCCGCCCACAAAGCCGTGGTGAACACTCTTTGCCGCGGAGTGGAAGGAAAATGCCTTCATAAACTCCGGATCGTTGAAGTAACCGGCTGCCAGCTTTCTTAAATATTCGTTTCTGATCGTTGTGATGTACTGGGTCAATTCATGCTGCATCACCGCAATATCTTTCGTTGTCACCGGAAGATAATCTGCCGGATGGTACTCGCCCTCATCGGCCTTGCGGATCCGCTTTACGTTTAACTGGTTCTGTCCCTGAAACAGAGTCACATCTGCGTCAACGTACACATAATCCAGCGCGGAAAACTCGTTGATCCCCGGAGAATTTAACTCCCAGATCTTTGCATCGACCGTTCCTGTTTTATCCTGAAAGACGAGAGACCCATACTCTTTTCCATTTTTGGTGAGTGCGATCTGTTTTGCCTTGCACAGGTATACATCCGAAATATGGTTTCCTTCCCGGAATGTTTCAATAAATCTCATAATTTCTCCTTTATCCATCTAATACAGCCGCCTGTTTCCGCGCTGAATCCCGCAGAAAGGCGGCTGCTGATTTTATACGACCACCGGCAGCCTGTCGGCGATATCCGGCAGCTAAGCCAGGCAAATGATCTACCTGGCTCCAATCGTTACTCGATACTCTATTTCTTTATATTCATCAATAGACTTCCTTTTTACCGTAACTTTTACGGTATCCCCGGTCTTCGTCTCCTCTAACCGGTTCTGGAAATCACGGATCGTCTGGATCTCCAGGTCACCGAACTTCGTCAGAATATCTCCATTTTGAATCCCGACATTATACGCCGGTCCGTCAGCGATGGAATCTGTAATGTAGACACCGCAGGGAATTCCACTCTCCAGCATCGCGGAAGTGACATCCTGGCCCCGGATCCCGAAGTACGGCGCAGATTGACCGTTTGTAAGTTTCTGTAAGACGCCTTTATATTCAGAGATCGGCATCGCCATCGTCTTATCTTCTGTCTGGGTGTTATCCCCTGACTGATAGATGTCCGTTGCCCAGCCCACAAGCTGACCGGAAAGATTCAAAAGAAATGTTCCCTCGTTTGCATGGCTCTCAAATTCTGTATACAGAATACGGGTCTGTCCATCCACCGCCTGAACTCCTTTTGCCACATAGGCGATCAGCCCCTGTTTGACGGAATGGACATGTCCGGAGGGACTTCCCACCGCAAGGACCATATCTCCGGTGCGGACGGAATAGGAATTTCCGAGATCCACCGCCTTCATCCAGTTTACGGTCTGCTCCTCGATATCAGAGAGCTTTGCGCTGACGACCGCCATTTCTGCCGCGGAATCCTGAGATTTTAATTCCACCGCCGCTGTTGATCCGTCCCCGAAGGTCACCCGCAGGGAATCGGCCCCGGCCACCGCGCTCTGTTCCGTTAAGATCAGGGCTTCACTTGGATTCACCGCGATAATGATTCCTGCGTACTGTCCCATCGTCTCGATGGGATTATCAAACCAGTCCACATCATTTTTCACCGCGGAAACCGTTACGATGCTCTTCTCGGACTCCAGATAGATATTCCGGAACGCGTCGTTTAATTCTGTCAGGTTTTTCGTCGTCCAGGGGAATTTTTCCATGGAATCCCCGACTATTTTTTCCACTTCGTCCTTTAAATCTTCCGCGCGGATCCCCTCTCCTGTGGTCTCCGCCATGGTCTCCACCGGTGTTGGATTCCCGGACGGATCCTGATCACGCTCGATAGTGATCGGAGTGGTGGGAACCGGCTGATCTTTTCCCAGAAGTTTTTTCGCAGTCGGAAGTGATACTACAAAGCTCACCGCCGCAACGCCGCCGAAAACAGCCGCAAAAAGAACATAGCACAGGATCCGCCCCGCCGCCCTGCGCTTATCGATCGGAGGTTTTACGACCTTCTCCCTCATGAAATTTTTCTCGTTAGGTGTATCTGACATGAAAAAATCTCCCGGATTCTTTAATGTACTCTCGAAGCTCCGCCCGCAAGATCCAGCATAAAAGAGATTCCGGGAGCACATTTTGCCTTTTGCCTGTCTTTTATCCATTATAATTTTTTTCTCCTTATTATGCAAGAAAAACTTGGCAGACACAGGTTCATGCACCCAGGCGCCTGTTTCTTTTGCGGACCGGTCCGCTTCATTTCAGAAAATTCCTGCCGCCTACAGGAACCTGCTTCACGCTGCGGCACCTTTCCTGTATGAAAAAATCTCTATGATATTTGACCCGTTTGTGTTATACTTTTTCTGTGCAGACAGGCATCTTTGCCTTCCAGCTTATGTTTTCTTACAGTCAGCGCAGCAAGTGCGCAGACCTGCTGAACAGTTACGAAATCTCCGTATATTTTATAAAACGGAATGTCTGCGTATTGAAAGGGAAAAAGGATCGACCTATGAATCAGAAAGTATTAAAAACACTTGAATATTATAAAATTATTGACCGTCTGACCGACTG
>CAKRNI010000029.1 GCA_934370915.1 uncultured Lachnospiraceae bacterium | reverse complement strand
GTAGACGGTGAGATCGTGAAGGATATTAAGGCTGTATACACGAAAGAGCAGCTTTCCGGTGAAGGAATCGTTGTAAAGCGCGGTAAGAAGAACTTCCGCCGCGTGGTTGTTAAATAAAAAAATAAGCTGCGCAGGGGACTGGATTTAGTTCCCTGCGCGTGTTAATATAGAGACGTCTGGGAACAGACATTCTTAAAATATGACTGTGAAGATATGAGCAGTTATTGAAAATCCCAAACTGAAGAGACGGACAAACTGCGCTGTCGGTAAATGGCGAAGCGGATCCGCCGGAATGGAGAAAACATGGATATTTTAAACGAAGCCAGGAAAAATTTCGACTACATGGTAAGAATCAGAAGACATATGCACGAGTATCCGGAAAACAGCGGTGTTGAGTATGAGACAGTAAAATATATTGCCTCTGAGCTCGATGCGCTGGGAATCGAGTATGTAGTCGTTCCGGAAGGTGGTATTATCGGACAGATCCACGGCGGAAAACCGGGAAAAACCGTTCTTCTCCGTGCCGATATGGACGCGCTTCCGATCCAGGAGAGCAAGACAAACCTCACAAAGGAAAAGGTCTGCATCTCCAAGAACGATGGAATCTCCCACGCCTGCGGACATGACGCCCACACAGCGATGCTTCTTGCCGAGGCAAAGATCTTAAACGAGAATAAGGAAGACTTAAACGGCAATATCGTTCTCCTTTTTGAGCGCGGCGAGGAAGCCGGTGGAAATATCAGAAATCTTCTTCCGTATGCCGTTGAGACAATGAAATTAAAGATCGATACCTGTATGGCAACACATGTAAAGTGGGATGTTCCGACAGGAACGATCTCCGCGGAGCCGGGCGCGGTATTCTCCGGTGCATATGGATTTATCATCAAGCTTCACGGCCAGGCCGGCCACGGATCACGTCCGGATCTTGCTCACAGCGTTTTAGACTGCTTCAACAATATCTATAACCATATCAATATGATCCGCATGAAATATGTGGCTCCGACGGATATCCTGACCTGCTCCGTTGGTTTCGTAAACTGCGGAACCGTCCGCAACATTATTCCGGACGAGCTGACCTTCGGCGGTACGATCCGTACCTTCAATGTTGATGGCGCAGGCACACCGTTTGTAAAACAGCTGATGGATGTAGTCGAGAAGGAGTGCGAGCTCTGCCAGTGTACATATGAAATCCTTCATATGCCGGATCCGCTGTTCGAGTGCCAGAACAACGCAGTCTGCAGCGAGATCGCGAAGAACGCAGTAAGAAAGTATATCGGTGAGGATGCTGTTACGGTTGCACAGCCGTGGATGGCATCTGAGAGCATGCAGGCATGCTTAAAGCTCTGGCCGGGTATCATCACCTTCACAGGTATCCAGAGCGAGGAGGCCGGCACCGGCGCAAACCATCACACACCGGAATTCGATGTGGATGAGCGCGGCATGATCTACGGTGTTGCAGCAGCACTTGGATATGTGAAGGATTTCTTAAACTACGATAAGGAGATTCCGTTCAAACCGTTCGAGGGAACCTTAAAGAATCTGGTTGAGAGAAACCTGTAATATTAAGCTGATATTGAAAACGGCAGATCATGACGGCCGTGTGCAGCTCTAAATGTGGTGCATGCGGCAGCAGGTCTGCCTTTTTTTAGCGGAATCTTAACCTATCAAAACATACTTTTCTCACAGTTCCCATGTTATACTAAATATAATTCGCCGGTTACAGGATCGTGGCGCTGCAAGCCCACATATCCTGTAACGGCATCCCCTGTTCGTGAAATACCTGGCGGAGAGAACACGAATGTGGAAAGAAACCAAGTAACCGGACGGAGCTTAGAATGTCCGTCTCACAAACACAGGAGAGTGAAAATTGGGAATGACAAAAAAACTGCGGGAGAAGTGGAATGAGGCGCTGCAGGCGGTACTGCCGATCATCGCGATCGTGTTGGTGCTCTGCTTTGTGATCGCGCCCATCTCCTCCAGCATCCTGCTCTGTTTCCTTTTGGGAGCAGTCCTTTTGCTTGCGGGAATGATGCTTTTTACACTTGGCGCGGAGCTTGCCATGTCGCCGATGGGTGAGCGCGTGGGAACGTGCCTGACGAAGAGCCGGAAGCTTCCGGTGGTGATTGGGCTGTCCTTCCTCTTGGGCTTCATCATTACGATCTCGGAGCCGGATCTTCAGGTTCTGGCGAATCAGGTTCCGGCTGTGCCGAACATGACGCTGATCTTGTCCGTAGCATGCGGAGTCGGCGCATTTCTTGTCGTGGCACTGCTGCGAATGCTGTTCTCTGTGGCACTTCCGCCACTGCTGCTTGCCTTTTACGGCGTGGTGTTTGTACTGGCGATGTTCGTGCCGAAGGATTTTTTAAGCGTGGCCTTTGACTCCGGCGGCGTTACGACGGGACCGATGACCGTGCCGTTTATCATGGCTCTCGGTGTCGGAATTTCTGCAACGCGAAGCGACCGTCACGCGGCGGACGACAGCTTCGGTCTCGTGGCTCTCTGCTCCATTGGACCGATCCTTGCGGTCATGATCTTAAGCATGATCTTCAAGGCGGACAGCAGCTCCTACACACCGCCGGTGATCCCGGAGATCGGTGATTCAAAAGAACTGTTCCTGCTCTTTGCGAGGGAACTTCCGGCCTACATGAAGGAGATCGCGGTCTCCTTACTGCCTATTATCTTATTTTTCATGATTTTCCAGATTTTCATGTTAAAATTAACGACAAGAAAATTAAAGAAGATCGCCATCGGTCTCGCCTATACATATGCGGGTCTGGTGCTGTTCCTGACGGGAGTGAACGTGGGCTTCATGCCGGCGGGAAATTATCTCGGACAGGTGCTCGCGAAGTCTGCCCACCCGCTGTTCCTTGTGCCCATTGCAATGATCATGGGATACTTCATCGTAAAGGCAGAGCCGGCCGTGTACGTTCTCAACAAACAGGTTGAGGAGATCACGGACGGAGCGATCTCCTCGAAGGCCATGGGAATGGGACTTTCCCTGGGCGTTGCGGTTTCTCTCGGACTTGCGATGGTGCGGGTACTCACAGGGATCTCGATCCTGTGGTTTCTCATTCCGGGATACGCGATCGCGCTGGGAATCTCGTTTTTTGTGCCGAAGATCTACACAGCGATCGCCTTCGACTCCGGCGGCGTGGCGTCGGGACCGATGACGGCAGCGTTTCTGCTTCCGATGGCACAGGGAGCCTGCTCCGCTCTTGGAGGAAACATCGTCACAGATGCCTTCGGCGTGGTCGCGATGGTTGCCATGACACCGCTTATCACGATCCAGGTCATGGGACTGGCTTCGAGAATAAGAGCGAAGCGCGGAGCACCGGAAGGAATGTCCGCAGCCCATGGACAGTCCGGGGCATATGCGGCGTTTGAGCTGCTGGATGATGACGCGATTATTGAATTGTAGGAGGTTTTATGAGCGAATTATACTTGATGGCGACGATCAGCGACCGGAACCAGAGCCGGAGATTCCTCGCCTTCTATAAAGAATATGGGATTTCCGTCACATTCCTGACATTAGGCCGGGGAACCGCGGCATCGGAGGTGCTGGACGCCTTCGGTCTTGAGGCATCGGAAAAGGCCGTCCAGTTTGCAGTAGTGACGGCGGCGGAATGGAAAAAGGTAAAAAAGGGACTGGAACAGGAGATCAAGATTGATATTCCGGGAACGGGGATTGCCTTTGTAACTCCCCTGAGCAGCATCGGCGGAAAGCGGCAGCTTCGCTTTTTGACCGAGGACCGTGGATTTGAGAAAGAGGAGGAAAGCAGCTTGAAAGGAACAGATTACGAGCTTCTTGTAGTGATCGCAAATCAGGGCTATACGGATGTGATCATGGACGCGGCGCGAAAGGCCAACGCTACCGGCGGAACCGTGATCCATGCGAAGGGAACGGGAATGGAGAAGGCGGAAAAGTTTTTAGGCGTTTCCCTTGCTCAGGAGAAAGAGATGATCTTTATGGTCACGAAGACAAAGGATAAAAACGGCATCATGCAGAGTATCATGAAGGAAGCCGGGATCGGAAGCAAGGCGGGGGCGATCGTCTTCTCTCTGCCGGTGACGGAGACAGCGGGGATGCGTCTGATCGAGAAGAATGAGGATGATTAAGATCTTTCGCGCTGACCGCAGCAGATCACAGGACTGAGGGCACGGTTGCTGTTAGAAAAGAAAAACGGTTCTGATACCGAATTGCTCCGCACTACGTGCTCCCGCAATTCTCAAAACATTCGTAATTCGCTCATTTTTCTTTGAAAAATGGCTGCTTACTCATGTTTTGGTGGGTCCCAAGGTCCAAAATCCTCCTGCAAGCAAGCTTGCGTCGGACTTCAGACCTTTTGACCCTAATATCATATAATGCAGGTAAAATAAGGAAAAAACGCCGCGGAAACGCCCCAAAACCATTGACACTGCATATAGAGTATTGTACAATCATTCGTAAATCTTCGACCGGTCCGGACACAGAGCGGAGCGTGGAGAAGACAAAACATGGACGAAGCCCCGGAAGAAGCCGGACGGCGTCAAATTTATAAAGATTTAGGAGTTGATTTTTTTGGATTCAGGGCAAGCCCTGCAGGGACTGATCGTAATTGGACTTCTGGCGTTATCCGCGTTTTTCTCATCGGCGGAGACGGCAATGATGACGGTAAATAAGATCCGTGTGCGGAATCTCGCGGAGGCGGGACTCAGCCATGCCGTTGTGCTGGAGAAGATCTTAAGCAATCAGCCCAAAATGCTCAGCGCAATTTTAATAGGAAACAATATTGTCAATATTTCAGCGTCTTCTCTGATGACTGTGCTGGTCACAGATATGCTTGGAAATAAATATGTCGGTATCGGAACCGGCGTTTTGACGCTGTTAGTCCTGATCTTTGGTGAGATCACACCGAAGACTTCCGCGACGATCTATTCCGAGACATTGTCACTCAAGTTTGCGAAACCGATCTATTTGATCATGCAGGTTCTGACACCGCTGATCGTGGTTGTTGATGTGCTCTCCAAGGGCGTTTTAAAGATGATCCATGTGGATCCGAACAAGAAACAGGACGCGATCACGGAGGATGAGCTCCGCACGATCGTGGAGGTCAGCCACGAAGAGGGCGTGATCGAGTCGGACGAGAAGAAGATGATCTACAACGTGTTCGATTTCGGGGATTCTGTCGCGAAGGACATTATGGTTCCGCGTATCGATATGACATTCCTCGACGTGAATGCAACCTACCAGGAGATCATGGATATTTTCCGGCAGGAGAAGTATACGAGATATCCGGTCTATGAGGACACGACGGACAATGTCATTGGTATCGTAAATATCAAGGACCTGTTCCTGATCCCGAAAGACAAGGAATTTAAGCTGCGGGATTACCTGCGTGAGCCGTATTACACCTACGAGTTTAAAAAGACGACGGAGCTTATGGTGGAACTTCGAAAGACTATGAACAGCGTTGCCATCGTCCTTGATGAGTATGGCGCGACGGCCGGGCTTATCACGTTGGAGGATATGCTTGAGGAGATCGTCGGAGAGATCCGCGACGAGTATGATGCGGATGAGGAAGACTGCATCAAGAAGATCAATCCGAAGGAATATGTGATCGAGGGAGCTATGAAACTCGATGATCTCGATGACCAGCTTGGTCTGGAGCTCAAGTCAGAAGATTACGACTCTGTCGGCGGCTATATTATCGGCCTTTTAGACCATCTTCCGCAGGCGGGCGAGGAAGTCACAAGCGGAAATCTCCGGTTTGTGGTGGATACGGTGGAGAGAAACCGGATTGACAAGGTGCATCTGTATATTCTGGATGCGCCGCAGAAGAGCGAAGAAAGTGAGCAGCAGAGCAAACCCGAACGGTGAAACGCCTGAACCGCGACAAAATTAGCGAAAAATGTACAGCTTTCGGTCTTGACAATTTTTTTCAAACCAATTAATATGAAACTATCCAAAAGGGGAGTAGTTGAAATGCACTGTCAACAATCGCGGCGGAAACGTCTGGTGGTGCATACCGGTAAAATGGTAACGAGACTTTTTGCAGAGAGAAATTTCTGCAGAAAGTCTTTTTTTGTTGCTTTGAGGATCAGAGAGCGATCCGGTATAGCGGCAAAAAAAGACCGTCTGTAAAATTTCAAGGAATCCATTGGCAGGGAAAGAAAAAAACCTGCGCATACTATTTTCAAGGAGGAGTTTTTATGGACTTTTTGTGGAATGGATTACTATCGATCACCTGGCAGCAGGTCGTCATGTACGTGGTAGGGCTTTTACTGATCTACCTGGCGATCGAGAAAAATTATGAGCCGGCCCTTCTTCTGCCGATGGGCTTCGGTGCGATCCTCGTGAATCTCCCGGCCAGCGGTGTGTTAAACCAGTTTATGGAGGGCGCCGGTGAGACTCACGGAATCATCCAGTGGCTCTTTGAATCCGGCATTGAGGCATCGGAGGCTTTCCCGCTGCTGCTCTTTATCGGTATCGGAGCTATGATCGACTTTGGACCGCTGCTTTCGAACCCGAAAATGTTCCTCTTCGGCGCGGCATCCCAGTTCGGCATCTTTTTTACGATCTTTATGGCATCGCTTCTCGGCTTTGACATCAAGGACGCTGCCTCCATCGGAATCATCGGAGCGGCAGATGGTCCGACTTCGATCCTGGTATCTCAGGTGTTAAAGTCAAACTACATCGGAGCGATCGCGGTGGCGGCATATTCCTATATGGCACTTGTGCCGATCATCCAGCCGATGGCGATCAAGGCGGTTACGACAAAGAAAGAACGCATGATCCGCATGCCGTATGAGCCGGGAAAAGTAAGCCGGTTCACAAGAATCGCTTTTCCGATCATTGTAACATTTGTCGCAGGACTTGTCGCTCCGGCGTCGGTCGCTCTTGTAGGATTCCTGATGTTCGGAAATCTGATCCGTGAATGCGGCTGCTTAAACAGCCTTTCCGAAACAGCGCAGACGACACTCGCGAACCTGATCACACTTGTTCTTGGAATCACGATCTCCTTCTCCATGAAAGCGGATCAGTTCGTAAGCTTACAGACACTGATGATCATGGGACTTGGACTTTTCGCTTTTATTTTTGACTCTATCGGCGGTGTCATGTTTGCGAAATTCTTAAATCTGTTCAGCAAGAACAAAGTGAACCCGATGGTGGGAGCAGCAGGAATCTCCGCATTCCCGATGTCTGCCCGTGTCATTGAGAAGATGGGAATCGCAGAGGACAAGACGAACCATCTCCTGATGCATGCCATCGGAGCCAATGTTTCCGGACAGGTCGCATCGGCGGTTGCCGGCGGAATCGTCCTTGGATTCTTTATGTAGGAGGTCTGGACTATGAATGCAAATACAATGCTTGCTTTAGGAATCATGTGGAAGGGAATGCTTGGAATCTTCGTTGTGATGGGGATTCTGGCACTCGTTGTGTATCTCCTCACGAAGGTGGGAGACCGTTAGCTTACCATTCCGCCCGCCATCCCGCTGATCGTGCACATCGCGAGGACAGAGAGAAGTCTTTTGGTGTCTTCCGTGACACCGTCCTTCTGGGCGAGGGACATGAGATATAAAAACAGAAAATAGAGAGTTCCGAGGACCAGGCCCCAGAAAAAGCGCCTGGTCCTCATTGTTTTTCCTGCGAGGATGCCGCCGAAGAAGCAGGAGAGGACGTAGACGGCGCAGACGGCGACGTTTACCTGGTTTTCCGGGAGACGGAACTTAAAGAGGGCGAAGGAAAGCACCGCCAGAAGAATGCCGGAGAGGATATAAGTTACGATCAGGGCGCGTACCATGCGCCATACCGGGTTTGTCTGCATGAGAAAGCTCCTTTCTTGAAGGGATGTACTCCGGGAGTCTTTCCGGAACTCATAAAATCGGGAACAGAAAGATTCTGAGAGGACATCATGATGTGGGCGTTTGCTTTATACAGGATATGTGGGAAAAGGCCATGCATATGCATCGAACAGCTGATCCTGTGACCAGTGAGCGGGTTGGGCTGAAAAATGTGCCCGGATATTTTTTTCTGTGGCTGCCGGACACGATCAGAAAGCTGCCTGCGGCATGCTATGCGGATAAAAAGTGGATACCTGTGCCGGATTTTCCTGCATCACGGCAATAAAATCCGTTGCATAATAGAAAATCGTATGGTATAATTTCATTTAAATTCGGGGTATTATGCCCACGATAAGAGAACAGGAGGAAATGATACCATGAAGCATGTAAAGACTTTAAGTTCCAACACTTTAAAGAACAGCATGAAGAAGGGCGGCTGCGGCGAATGCCAGACATCCTGCCAGTCTGCATGCAAGACATCCTGCACAGTAGGAAACCAGAGCTGTGAAAACAGCAACCGCTAATGCGGGGCTTCGAATAAACGGAAGTTTTTAAAGAGACCCCTACGGTCGTATGATTGTAGGGGCTATTTCTTGTCTGATCAAAGAATCTGCCGGTGACGGGTTTCCCGGACAGCGATGCCGGGAAAGCCGCCACTGACAGACCGTAAAGGGCAGGTAAGAAAGAAGTCAGGAGACCATCAGATCGTGACTGTAATCGGGGAGAGACGGAACAGTCACCTGAAAATTAAGACAGTAGGAGAAAGTTAGCTTTGATACATCAGTATATAAATAATGGATACCATATTGTTTTGGACGTAAATAGCGGATCGGTTCATTCTGTGGATGCGCTGCTCTACGATGCCGTGGAGATTCTCGCGAAGATCGTCCCGGATATGGAAAAACCGATGCCTCTCACGGATGACCAGAAAAAAGCAGTGAGAGAAGCACTGGTCTGTAAGTACTCTGCAGAAGATATTGAGGATGCGCTCTCCGATATTCAGGAGCTCATCGACGCGGAGGAGCTGTTCGCTGCGGATATTTACAAAGATTATGTGATCGATTTCAAGAAACGCCAGACGGTCGTGAAGGCCCTCTGCCTTCATATTGCCCATGACTGCAACCTTGCCTGCAAGTACTGCTTCGCAGAGGAAGGCGAGTACCATGGACGCCGCGCCCTCATGAGCTTTGAGGTCGGAAAGAAGGCACTGGATTTCCTGATCGCAAACTCCGGAAACCGCATCAACCTTGAGGTTGATTTCTTCGGCGGCGAGCCGCTTATGAACTGGAACGTGGTAAAACAGCTTGTGGAATACGGACGTTCCCAGGAGAAGGAGCACAATAAGAAATTCCGTTTCACGCTGACAACAAACGGCGTACTCTTAAACGATGAGATCATGGAGTTCTGCAATAAAGAAATGAGCAACGTGGTCTTAAGCCTTGACGGACGTCCGGAGGTCAATGACCGGATGCGTCCGTTCAGAAACGGTAAGGGAAGCTATGAACTTATTGTTCCGAAATTCCAGAAATTCGCGAAATCACGCGGCGAGAAGGATTATTTCGTCCGAGGAACCTTCACAAGAAACAACCTGGATTTCGGAAACGATGTCCTCCACTATGCGGACCTCGGCTTTGAGAAGCTTTCCATGGAGCCGGTAGTTGCAGCTCCGGAAGAGCCGTACTCTATCCGTGAGGAAGACCTTCCGCAGATCATGGATGAGTATGACAGACTCGCAAAAGAGTTTGTAAAGCGTCAGAAAGAGGGAAGAGGATTCAAGTTCTTCCACTTCATGCTTGATTTAAGTCAGGGACCGTGCGTTGCGAAACGTCTGTCCGGCTGCGGTTCAGGAACCGAGTATCTTGCGGTAACTCCGTGGGGAGACTTATATCCGTGCCACCAGTTCGTTGGAAATGAAGAGTTCCTGCTCGGAAACGTGGATACCGGCGTAGTCAACACGAAGGTGCGCGATGAATTCAAGCTCTGCAACGTATACGCGAAAGAAAAATGCAAAAACTGTTTTGCGAGATTCTACTGCAGCGGCGGATGCGCGGCAAATTCCTTCAACTTCCACGGCAGCATTACGGATGCCTACGATATCGGCTGCGAGATGCAGAAAAAACGTATCGAGTGCGCGATCATGATCCGTGCTGCTTTGGCAGAGGACGAGGAAAACAACTAAATCGATCATAGCGGTCAGGGGCAGAAAGCCCGGACTGTTATTGTAAGGATGACGGAGGCGGTGATTACGGCAGACTCCGGAATCAAGAGGGACAAAAAGCCTTTTGAACCTCGAAATCATATCAAGAAGGAGATTTTATCATGAAGAGCAACAAAGGAAAGGGACTGCTCGGCCTCCTGGGACTGCTCGTTGTACTCGGTATCTTCGGATTTTTCGGCTATGATACTCTTCAGAAGAGTAAGCTGGTCACCGATGAGAACGGAGTAACTTCCCAGAATGGCGGAATCAAGCTCGGTCTGGATCTGGCGGGCGGCGTCAGCATTACCTACCAGGCGAAGGAAGAAAATCCGAGCGCCGAGGATATGTCCGATACCCAGTACAAGCTGCAGCAGAGAGTACAGAACTACAGCTCTGAGGCAGAGGTTTATCAGGAAGGCGGAAACCGTATCAATGTTGATATTCCGGGTGTCACAGACGCGAACAAGATCCTGGAAGAGCTCGGTAAGCCGGGATCCTTACAGTTCTATGATGAGAACTGGAACGTTGTACTGGAAGGAACCGATGTAGCTTCTGCGAAAGCTGTAATCTATAAAGACCAGCAGACAGGAAACAATAACTATGAAGTAGCGCTTACATTTACGGACGAAGGTACTAAGAAATTCGCAGATGTGACTGCAGCGAACGTCGGCAAGAAGATCGCGATCGTTTACGATAACGTGATGTACTCCAACCCGACTGTGCAGCAGGCGATTACAGGCGGACAGGCATCCATCTCCGGAATGACTTCCTATGAAGAGGCTGAGAATCTTGCTTCCACGATCCGTATCGGTTCCCTTTCCCTGGAACTGGAGGAGCTCCGTTCCAACGTGGTAGGCGCGAAACTCGGTCAGGAAGCCATCACGACAAGCTTAAAGGCCGGTGCGATCGGTTTCGGAATCGTATGCGTATTCATGATCGCAGTTTACCTCATCCCGGGTCTTGCGGCATCCCTTGCACTCTGCCTCTATGTGGCACTGATGCTGATCCTGCTCGCGGCCTTTGAGGTTACATTAACACTTCCGGGTATTGCCGGTATTATCCTTTCCATCGGTATGGCAGTTGATGCGAACGTCATCATCTTCACCCGTATCAAGGAGGAGATCGGTCTCGGAAAGACAGTTCATTCCGCGATCAAGACAGGTTTTGCGAAAGCGTTATCCGCTATCGTTGACGGTAACGTGACAACACTGATCGCAGCAGCTGTTCTTTACTGGAGAGGCTCCGGTACAGTTAAGGGCTTCGCTACAACACTTGCCCTTGGTATCGTTCTTTCCATGTTCACAGCACTTTTCGTTACAAAGTTCACACTGAACACCCTGTATGACCTTGGATTCCAGGATCAGAAGTTCTACGGCATCAGAAAAGAGAAGAAGGCGATCAACTTCCTCGGAAAGAGAAACATCTGCTTTATCATCTCAGCTGTCATGATCCTCGCAGGTGTTGCGGGAATGGTAATGAACAAGTCCTCCATCGGAAATGCGTTCAATTACTCCCTTGACTTCCAGGGCGGTACCTCCACAAGCGTAACCTTCAATGAGGACATGTCTCTGGAGAGAATCTCAAGCGAGGTCGTTCCGGTAGTCGAATCCATCACAAACAGTGCGGATACGCAGACACAGAAGGTTGCCGGAACAAACGAGGTGATCATCAAGACAAGAACCTTAAGCGTGGAAGAACGTCAGGCATTGGACGAGGCACTTGTTGAGAACTTCGGCGTTGATGAGTCCAAGATCACCGCAGAGAGCATCTCCGGTGCGGTAAGTGCTGAGATGAAGCGCGACGCGGTTATGGCTACAGCGATCGCTACCGTATTTATGCTTCTCTATATCTGGGTACGATTCAAGGATATCCGCTTTGCCGCAAGTGCTGTTTTAGCCCTTGTCCATGACGTATTGGTTGTAGTTGCATGCTACGCCCTCGCAAAGTGGTCCGTTGGTTCCACAGCGATCGCCTGCCTGCTTACCATCGTCGGATACTCCATCAACGCGACGATCGTTATCTTCGACCGTATCCGTGAGAACATCAAGCTCATGGGACCGAAGGCGTCCACCGTTGATATCGTAAATACAAGTATCACCCAGACCTTCACGCGAAGCATCAATACATCCCTGACAACCTTTGTCATGGTATTTGTCCTGTTCATCATGGGCGTATCCTCCATTCGTGAGTTCGCGCTCCCGTTAATGGCAGGTATCATCTGTGGTACCTACTCTTCTGTATGCCTGACAGGCGCTATGTGGTATGTTATGACTACAAAGAAGCAGAAGAAGGATGCGGTTGAAAAACAGGCAAAGAAGGACGCTGAGAAGGCGGCAAAGGAAGCAAAGAAATCCGGCAAGTAATCGTGGAAACACGTTGCTTCGGGAACAATCATAAGGCAAGAGAAATATGAAATATAAGATTCTGGCAAAAGACGGACGTGCCAAGCGGGCTGACGTAGAGACAGTCCACGGCACGATCCACACGCCGGTATTCATGAATGTAGGAACTGTCGCCGCGATCAAGGGCGCTGTGTCCACCGATGACCTTCGCGGGATCGGGACACAGGTGGAGCTTTCCAACACCTACCATCTTCATGTCCGGACCGGCGACAAGCTGATCAAAGAGCTCGGCGGCCTCCACAGGTTTATGAACTGGGACCGTCCGATCCTCACCGATTCCGGCGGATTTCAGGTATTTTCCCTCGCCGGACTCAGAAAGATCAAGGAAGAGGGCGTCTACTTCAACTCCCATATCGATGGTCATAAGATCTTCATGGGACCGGAGGAGAGCATGCAGATCCAGTCAAACCTTGGGTCCACGATTGCGATGGCATTCGATGAGTGCGCTCCGCATCCGTGTACCAGAGAATACATGGAGAATTCTGTTGCGAGAACTACAAGATGGCTGGCGAGATGTCAGGCGGAGATGGCGAGATTAAACTCCCTGCCGGATACCGTCAATAAGGAACAGCTTCTGTTCGGCATCAATCAGGGCGGAACCTTCGAGGATATCCGGATCGCGCATGCGGATACGATCTCGAAGATGAACTGCGATGGCTACGCGGTCGGCGGACTTGCGGTCGGTGAGAGCCACGAGGAGATGTACCGCATCCTCGATGCGGTGGTTCCGCATCTCCCGGAAGAGAAACCGACTTACCTGATGGGGGTCGGAACCCCGGCGAACATCCTTGAGGCGGTGGACCGCGGCGTCGATTTCTTCGACTGCGTTTACCCGACAAGAAATGGCCGTCATGGTCATGTATATACAAACCACGGAAAGATCAACCTGTTTAATGAGCAGTTTTCAAAGGATATGCGCCCCATCGAAGAGGGATGCCAGTGTCCGGCCTGCCGCTCATACAGCAGGGCCTATATCCGCCATCTTCTGAAGGCAAAAGAGATGCTCGGAATGCGCTTATGCGTGCTCCACAATCTTTACTTCTACAACACGATGATGACGGAGATCAGGGAAGCTATCGAGAACCACTGCTACGCCGAGTACAAAGAGAAGAAGTTGGAGGGCGTGACAGGGAACTATAAAGACAAGGTATAAGAAAAGGAGGTGCAACGGATATGACTAACAGCCCGGCATTTTGGATTGGATATATTGTTTTAATCTTTGCTTTCATGTACTTCATTGCGATCAGACCGCAGCAGAAGGAAAAGAAAAAAATGCAGGAACTGATGGCAAGCATCGCAGTCGGTGACAGCGTGCTGACATCCAGCGGATTCTACGGAGTGATCATTGATATGACAGACGATACCGTTATCGTTGAGTTTGGCAACAATAAGAACTGCCGTATCCCGATGCAGAAACAGGCGATCGTTCAGGTTGAAAAACCGGAGGCGTAAGACCTGAAAAACAGAAAAGAAAGAGGTTCATTTCCACTTATGGGGAGATGAACCTCTTTTTTGTATGTCGGGAAGAAGCTTTCAATTTCTACTGCGGCGTTGCATTTCTTCCTTCGTCTTCGAAGTACTTTTTCAATTCTTCAAATTCCCGCGCATACTTCGGGGAAACAGCGGTCGGGTTGGAACGGATCCTTTCTTTGCGGAAGCGGCGGCGTTCCTTTCGGAGTGCAGCGAGGCGGGATTCCCGTTCCTTTAACATTTCGGCAAGCTGTTCCGCAGATTTCCCGCGGAGCGCTTCCAGATGGATTCCGGTAAGGTCCTTCAGACTGTCGAGCTTTCCTCCGGCCTTTGCCCTTAATTCCTCAAGACTGACATTGGAAAGATCGCGGATGGAACCTGCGGCAGCTCCAGCTTTTTCCTGAAGCAGGGACATACCGGCAGCCGGTTTCTCCTTGATGGATTTGAACTTTGTACCAGCTTTTTCCCGGAATTCTTCCATACTCATTCCGGTGAGAGCGGCAGCCTGAACTCTCTTTGCCTCGATCTGATCCAGCAGTTCTTCTTTGGCGGCCTGTAAGCGGTCTTCGGTATTCATCTTGAGAAGCGCGCGCTGGACCTGAAGATTGTCAAGTTCTGCCCGGAGCTTCTGCATAGCTTCCAGGGACTTTCCGAAGGCAAGCGCTTCCTTTGTGCAGACGATGGAATCGTAAACAAAGAGCACAGTCACAAAAAACACAAAAAACAGATCCCAGTAGAGCGGCATCGCGAGGACCGCCCGCTCAATGGGCTTGTGGATCAGGTGCGTCATAAAGATCGTCAAAAAACCCCAGGCGATGGAGGAGCTGAGACAGATATATCCGTGGACATTAAAGGGCTGGTTGCTGTAATCCCAGTAGCGGACTTTGAAAAGACGCTCCATCACATATCCGGTCACGTACTCCAGAGCCGTGGCTCCGATAACACCGGAAATGTAGGTGAGGATCAGACTGTCCTGAAACGGGATCGATACCCACAGCATCATCACCGCGCCGCTCCCGTATAACGGCAGCATCGGCAGCCGCAGGAAACCGCGGTTCACGAAGTGCTTCTGTTTTAAGGAAACATAGGTGGACTCGAAGATCCATCCAAAGAAACAGTACAGATAAAAAAACGTAAGCCATTGATACCAGGTGTAAGTGTACATAGATCTCCTCTCGGTTGTAAATTCAGATTATCCATATCATACGACAGGAACGGGAAAATAACAAGGTGCAACGGGAGAACGGGCATGGAAAAAGTAAACAGATGTGAAAACAGCCGCCTGGATATGACCGGGACGGCTGTTTTGCCAATTAATTTATTGTAAAAGTATCTGGCTGTCTGCTGTATCCTTAACACGGACGGTTAAGCATTGGGAAAAAAATTACTGAAGATTTTTATAAACCTCGAAGCTCGGCTTCTTATTTCCGTTTACATCGATGAGACCGAACGCGTAATGGGCATCCAGAAGTCCCTGCTCGTCTTTCATACGGTTCAACAGGAAGGCTTCTACATACGGATTTGCCTTTGCGGTCTCATAAGCTTCCTTAATGCACTGGGCCTGGAGCTCAAGGCACTGACCGCCGTGGGCCGGGGAATCGGAAGTGAATCCCTGCTCGGAGAGGATCAGATGGCGGACCTTTCCGGAAGGGGAAAGCATGTCGGCCTGCTGCATATAATCGGTCAGAATATGAAGATTCTTCAGGTTGATGATATAAGTATCTGCCTTCTCCAGTGTATATTTGTCATCGGAGAAGACCGGATCCTCGAAGGTCTCAGGATATGCGTGCCATGCGATGCCGTAGTCGGTGTCTCTGAGATAATTGTTTAAACGCGGGATCATGTCCATAGCGCCGTACTTGAAGCCTTCGACCTGTCCGCAGTTCCAGCGGAAGTCGAACGGAATATAGACGTTTGCCAGTTTGTTGGATCCTTTGATGGTGTCATACCAGGTGCGGAAACCGGTCGCGTAGTTGGAGCAGTAGGTGTCGATATCCATCTGTCCGATATAGTTCCATGCCTGACCGTCATTGATCTCATTGCCGATGACCCAGTTGGAAACGCAGTCCCTGAATGCCTCAGTGACGCGTTTTGCGGCATCTCTGGTGGCCTGGATTCCTGCGTCGTTTAAGGTGTTGAACGCGTAGTAGCTTGCGCCTGTGGGCTGGGATACCGGGAGAAGAGACGGACTGCTGCCGGCGGCTGCCCAATCGTTCAGTACGATCAGTGTCACGGTAATACCCGCCTGATCAAGCTTTGTGTAGAGATCTTGGCAGACAGATAGCTGGCTGCTGAATGCCCAGGACATCGGAAAGTTCAAGACGACCTGAGATGCACCCACCTCGAGGACATCCGGGATCTGGGCGTGTTCATTGATCAGGACACCCTTGATGGACTTCGGAGTCTGATAGTGGTCGGCATAGGCCGGAACAGCCATGGAAAAGCAGAGCGCTGCGGACAGCGCGGCAGCTGCGATGTGCTTCAGTGAATTCATAAGATTCCCCCCCTGTGGAATGAGCCATTTTTTGCGGAGCATTGATTCTTGAAAATAATTCCCCCGCACTGTTGGCAATGTTCATATATTTACTATACTGTGGGGTGGAATAGAAGTCAATGAAAAGGAACGTAAAATGGGTGAAAAGGGGAAAATGCCGAAATTTGAAATTGAAACAATTATGTCCGGAAATAAAAGTTAAAACAAGGATATAGAAAAAAAGAACCTTGGCAGGCTGGCAGAGCAAAAAAATAGGAACCACAGCCGTTCCTGCAGTCCCTAAGGGGAGTATGGAAAGTATCAATTTTTTAGGGGGACCTGCCAGAGTTGCCTCCGACAGGTATGAGTATGAAAAAGCTTTGTGTGTTCAAGTGTAACACTTGAAACAAAGGCAGGTTATCCTTTCGGATAACGTACTTGTATTATAATGACAAAATGTGTCTAAATTGTGAGTAAAAAATTAAAAGAAAGTAAATTTACTTAACGAATCATGAAGAGACGTGTCTAAATATAGCCTGAAATGCTGCGGAGACAGACAATAAATTCCGTGACGCGGAATTTCCAGAGACCTGCCGCAATTTTGCCGGAGTTTGGCGGGAAAATTAAACTTAAATGAGTCCTAAACGTCTGGTATACTATAAGAAAGATGTGATCCGGCTGCGTGTGAATTCTGGAATGAAATATGCTGACAGGCGGATTCTTACCAAATGAAAGAAGGACGGGGAGGTTCACAATGAAGAAAGAGAAAATGATATTCGTACCCGCAGCATTCCTTATGACGGCAATGCTGGCATTTCCGGCAATGGCAGCGGAGAAGATCGAGGAGGTTACGATCGACATCAATGCAGTGCTGACAGCTTCAGACAACCTTGAGGTGGAAGCTGAGGTGTCGGATGACGGCTGTTATGTGGATGAGGTATCCGTCACGAATGAGCCGAGTGGGGACTGGGATGATGACACAAAGCCAAAGGTAAAGATCACCATTGGAGCGGACAGCGATTATACATTCTCAACCGGACTCAGTAAATCAGATGTATACCTTGGAAACGACGAAAACAGGGTGACTTCCGTTACGAGAATCTCCTCGAAATTATACGTCTATGTAACACTTCAGGAAATTTCGGAGCTTGACGCGGAGTATGATGAGGAGGATTATGAACTGGATGCCTACGACCTGACCTGGGATGACAGTTATGGCGGCGTTGCGTACTGGGAAGGAACGGATTACGCAAAAAAGTATCAGGTACGCCTGTACCGGGACGGAGATATGGTGGGGTCCACTTACACAACGACAAATAATTATTATAATTTCTGCGGTTCCTTTACAAAAGAAGGAAGCTATACGTTCCGGGTAAAAGCCGTCCGCGGAAGCGATGAGAGCAGCTGGCGGGAATCTGAGCCGAAGGATGTTGACCGGAACGGTGCATCCGCGATCTACGCAAACCGGACAGCAGCCTCCAACTACTATGGAAATGGGGCTTCAGGCTCCGGAGACAGGACGGGGACCGGTGCCTCCAACACGGCGGACGGCGCATGGCTCCGCGACGGCAACGGCTGGTGGTGGTGCAACCCGGATAAGACTTACCCGGTGGCGAACTGGAAGCTGATCAACAATGTATGGTAT
>CAKRNI010000028.1 GCA_934370915.1 uncultured Lachnospiraceae bacterium | reverse complement strand
TCCGCGATCGCCTCATGGAAATTGATGACCCGGTGGTCATATGTCTCGTTCATAAGCGGGGAGGAGATCATGAAATCCGCCGTTGCCTTATTGTTTGCGATCGGGATGTCGTAGACCTGAGCAATACGAAGGAGTGCCTTCACATCCGGATCATGGGGCTGGGCAGTCAGGGGATCTGAGAAGAACACAACGAAATCGATGCGACCTTCCACGATCTTTGCTCCGATCTGCTGATCACCGCCGAGAGGACCACTGTTATAGCCCTTTACCGGAAGACCTGTGGCTTCCGTGATCATTCTCGCGGTAGTTCCGGTGCCGCATAAGAAATGTCCCTTTAAGATCTCTTTATTTGCTTCGCACCAGTCGATCATCTCGTGCTTTTTGCTGTCATGGGCGATCAGAGCGATGTTTTTCTGCTTTCCAATAGTCAGTGTCAGAAAATCCATTGAAATTCCTCCTTTTTTGCGGGTGTTGTCTCGAAATGACCTGCATATTGTGGATGCGAATAGATGAAACAAAATATAATATGCAGATAATTCGCCTTCACAAGGTGATAATGCCATAAAATGAGAATGATGTCAAGAAAGGACACAGATGTTTCAAAATAAGTTCATGTAATATGAACGGAAAATGAACAGACCGAACGGCTGCTTGACAAATAATACGGAATGTGCTACCATCAACACTGTGTGAAACGCAATGACAGAGACAGTACAAAGGAATTCCGGTATCACAGAGAGAAGGTTCACCGGCTGAAAGGCCTTCCGAAGGAAGCTTTTGTAAATTCACTCTTGAGCAGCCTGTGCGAAAGAAATTCCGGTAGTGCAGGACGGGAAGTCCCGTTACAGACGTTTGAGTGCCGCATATGAACCATGCGGAATCTGGGTGGTACCACGGAGAGTCAGCTTCGTCCCAAGGCGGGACGGGGCTTTTTTCATGTTAACAGTTCAGCCATGCAGAAAAGCCTGACCGCCGCACTGATAGATAAACCAAACCATACCGAAAGAATGAGGTGGACTATGGAAGAGAAGATCAAGGCACTGAAAGAGCAGATGGAAGCTGCTCTCGGCCATGTAGACTCCAAGGAACAGCTTGCTGAGTTCTGGCAGAACTTTCTTGGAAAAAAAGGCAGCATCGCGGACCTGATGAAAGGTCTTGGAAGTGTTCCGAAGGAGGAGCGCCCGAACGTTGGCAAGACGATCAACGAATTTAAGAATCAGGTAGAAGCGCGCTACCAGGAAATGAAAAACAGGATGGATGAGCTGGAGCTTGCAGCCCGCAATAAGAGCGAGCAGGTCGACATCACCATGCCGGCAAAGATGCGTCCGGCCGGAGGTCTCCATCCGCTTACCGTGACAGAGAACGAGATGATCGATGTCTTTGCGGGAATGGGCTTCGAGATCTATGACGGACCGGAGATCGAGGATGATGACCATAACTTCACAAGATTAAACGTTGCAAAGAACCATCCGGCGAGAGATATGCAGGATACCTTCTATGTAGCGGAGGATATCTTACTCCGTACCCACACAAGCCCGGGACAGATCCGTGTCATGGACGCGAAGAAGCCGCCGATCAAGATGCTGGCACCGGGACGCGTATTCCGTTCCGACAGCGACGCGACCCATTCCCCGATGTTCCATCAGATGGAAGGTCTTGTTGTGGATAAGAAGATCACCCTCTGCGACCTTCAGGGTATGCTGGATAAGTTCGTACAGGCGATCTTCGGAAGCGAAGTTAAGACACGTCTCCGTCCGAGCTACTTCCCGTTCACGGAGCCGAGCGTTGAGGTCGATGTCAGCTGCTTCGAATGCGGCGGAAAAGGCTGCCCGCTCTGCAAGCACACTGGCTGGATCGAGGTACTCGGCGGCGGTATCGTACACCATAAGGTTCTGGAAAACTGCGGAATCGACCCGAATGAGTATTCCGGCCTTGCTTTCGGTATCGGTATCGAGCGTATTGCCATGTTAAAATACGGTATTAACAACATCAACCTGCTTTATGAGAATGATCTTCGTTTCCTGAAGCAGTTCAAAGGCTAATAAGGGAGGGAGAAGATCATGAAAGTACCATTTAGTTGGCTGAAAGAATATGTTGACATTGACGTGACAGCACAGGAGTTAGAGGATAAGCTTTTTGGCTGTGGATTTGAGGTAGAGGAACTGATCGATCTCTCCGCTGAGATCGACCGTGTCGTTGTCGGTGTTGTAAAAGAGTGTACTCCGGTGGAGGGAACACATCTTTACACATGTAAAGTAGACTGTGGCGAGTATGGAAACGACATTCAGATCGTCACAGGCGCTCCGAATGTGTACGCAGGCATGCACACACCGGCGGCCCTTGACAATTCCTCTCTTCCGGGTGGTATCAGGATCAAGGCAAAACCGATGCGCGGCATTGAGTCCAACGGTATGCTCTGCTCCGGCGAGGAACTTGGCCTGAACGAGGACCTGTATCCGGGCTCTGAGGTTTACGGTCTCTTAGATCTTCCGAAGGACACGGTTCCGGGAACAGATATTGCGAAGGTTGTCGGATTAGACGATTATATCTTTGACATCTCCGTAACAGCAAATCGTGCGGACTGCCAGTCGGTATTAGGCATTGCGCGAGAGGTCGCTGCGGTACTGGACAAGCCGCTTAAAATGCCGGCTCTGGACTACAAGGAGAGCGATTATAAATATGAAAACCTTGACATCAAAGTAGAAGCACAGGATCTCTGCCCGCGCTACTTAGGTCATGGTGTCAGAAACATCACTCCGGGACAGTCCCCGAGATGGATGCGCCGTCAGTTGGCTCTCTGCGGTTTAAGAAGCATCAGCAATGTGGTCGATATCACAAACTATGTCATGCTTGAGATCGGACAGCCGATGCATGCCTTTGACATGAGTACCTTAGAGAGCAGCCAGATCATCGTCCGCCGCGCGAAGAACGGCGAGATGATCCAGACTCTGGATGGAAAAGAGTTTAAGTTAAACGAGAACAACCTTGTGATCTGCGACGGCAGCAAACCGGTAGCCCTTGCGGGTATCATGGGCGGCATGAACAGTGAGATCACAGAGAACACCACACAGCTTCTCTTTGAGTCTGCAAAGTTCATGCGTGACAACATCCGTAAGACTGCGAGAAGCCTCGGACAGAACACAGATGCGTCCAGTCACTATGAGAAAGGTATCGCAGAGTATACCGTTGAGATCGGTATGGCACGTGCCCTGCACCTGATCGAGGAACTCGGCTGCGGAGAGATCACGGCCAGCGCCTTCGATGTAAGCGCAGGTGCACCGAGAGAAGGAAAGAAGTTCACCGCAACCTTAAGCGGCATCAATAAGATCCTCGGAATCGAGGTTCCGTCAGAGAATGTTCTTGACATTCTCCGCAGACTCTGCTTTAAGGTAGAGCGCGACGGTGATGTTCTTACTGTGACAGCACCGCGCTACCGTGAGGATATCGAGGTTGGTGAGCCGGATCTCGCTGAAGAAGTGATCCGTGAGTACGGCTACGAGCACATCGTTCCGACCTTCTTAAAGGATTCCGCAGTCACAAACGGCGGATTAAATCCGGTACAGAAGAGAAGAACAAAATTAAAACAGGTGATGGTATCTCAGGGCTATTTCGAGGTGTCCACACTGGCATTCTACTCTGACGCTGACCTCGACGCGCTTCATATCGCTGAGGATGCGAAGGAGCGCAACGTGATCCGCCTGTTGAACCCGATCACCACAAACCTTTCCATCATGCGAACAACACTGGCTCCGTCCATGCTGAATACGGTGGTTGAGAATGTGAAGAAGGGCAACGCAGCCGGAAGATTCTTCGAGTACGCGAATGTATACTATCCGAAGGCACTTCCGCTCACAGAGCTCCCGAACGAGATCCCGCATGTTGGATTCGCGGCATTCGGTGAGGCAGAAGACTTCTTTACCCTGAAGGGAACGATGGAAGAGCTTGCGGCTTCCTTCGGCGTAAGCTTCGACTATGAGAGAGCGGAGGATGTTCCATATCTCCATCCGGGAATCTCCGCATATGTTCTCTGCGACGGTGAGCGCATCGGCTCCTTCGGTAAACTTGCAAACAGTGTCGCAGGCGAGTTAAAGCTCCCGAAGGACAGCAAGGCAAACAACCAGATCTACCTCGGTGAGATCGACTTCGCGGCGCTTTCCGCGCACATGCCGGAAGGTCTCCGCTACAAACCGATCTCCGAGTACGATGAGGTTACCCGTGACCTTGCCATGGTCGTTGATGAGGAGACAAGCTGTGGCAGCCTGATCGATGAGATTAAAAAGGCCTGCAAGCAGGTCGGCGAGGTGGAACTTTTCGATATCTATCGCGGTGAACAGCTCGGCAAGGGCAAGAAGAGCATGGCATTCAAGATCACCTTTGTTCCGGAAGACAAGGCGCTTGACCCGAAGGATATTGAGAGATTCGTTAAGAAGATTCTCGGAAATCTGAAGTTCCGTCTTGGTGCTGAGATCCGATAGACCCCGGAGAGAGCCTGCGGGTGAAAGCTGAAAAGCTTCGAAAAGATGCAGTGTATCCGGAAGAAGTTCCGGCATCGGATTTTTGCAGGTGTATAGATTTATGATAAAACGGTCATCCTTACAGGGAAAACCTGTCTCGGCTGACCGTTTTTTTGTATTGCCGATCTGTGAAGAAAGCGGCCCGGCAGGCGAATGGCGGGAGCATGGCTGGTTGCGTCCGGTCAGTTTCCGTCATTGACAGCCTGAATGTTTTATGCTATGATTAATCTATCTGTGGACAGGAGGTGTAGTCGGTGATTAGAATTATTCTGACGATTGTATTCGTTATCTTATGTATCGCGATGACAGTGATCGTATTAATGCAGGAAGGAAAGACTTCCGGACTTGGTGCGATCAGTGGTGTGGCTGAGAGCTACTGGGGAAAAAATAAAGGCCGCTCTATGGAAGGCAACCTTGAAAAGTTTACAAAAATCGCGGCAATCCTGATTTTTGTACTTGCCCTGGTATTAAATTTAAAGGTAATTTAATTCTGAGATGACGAACACTCTTGCAGCGATAACTTCTTTGCAGGAGTGTTTTTTCGTTTATCCTGATCGATAAGCCCCCACTCTTTTCATGTGGTGAGTAATAGCAAATATATAAGGAGAAGAATGGAAGAAAGATTAATGGAAGAGCGGAAACATATGCTTCTGGATCTGATGAAGGATCCGACATATGTTCCTATGAAGTTGAAAGAATTGGCGATGCTTTTAGGCGTCCCGAAAGAGCAGCGCCGCGAATTGGAAGAAGTTTTAAATGAACTGGTGGTATCCGGAAAGGTGGGGATCTCGAAAAAAGGAAAGTACGCGAGATCTGAAGTGTTCGCCCAGACCGGAACTTTTACGGCCCATCACCGCGGATTCGGTTTCGTGACGATCGAGGGCAGAGAAGACGATCTTTTTATCCCGCCGGATGATACCGGGGATGCGATGGATGGGGACACAGTTCAGGTCATCATCAATGAAAACGGAAGAGGAGGCCGGGCAGAAGCGAGAGTCTTAAAGGTGTTGAAGCATGCCAACGAGACGCTGATCGGTACCTTTGAAAAAAATAAAAATTTCGGTTTTGTGATCCCGGACAATCCAAGGATCACCATGGATGTTTTTATCCCGCAGGGGAAGGAGAACGGTGCTGTTTCCGGTCATAAAGTCGTGGTAAAGCTGGATACTTACGCGTCGGGAAATAAGAATCCGGAAGGCCATGTAAAGGAGATCCTCGGACATATCAATGATCCGGGAGTAGATATTTTATCTATCGTCCGCGCCTATGGGCTTCCGGAGGAGTTCCCGGAGGCGGTGATGGAGGAAGTTTCCAGGGTTCCGGAGCTGCTTTCGCCGGAGTATGTGGCGGAGGAGATCGAAAAGAATGGAAGAGTGGATCTCAGAAAAATACCGATGGTGACCATTGACGGTGAGGACGCGAAGGATCTGGACGATGCGGTCAGCGTGTCAAAGGAGACAGTCAATGGGGAGACCATCTACCATCTCGGTGTCCACATCGCGGATGTGAGCCACTATGTGAAGGAGAACCGTCCGCTCGACGAGGAGGCATATAAGCGGGGAACCAGCGTCTACCTTGTGGACCGCGTGATCCCGATGCTGCCCCACAGACTTTCGAACGGGATCTGCTCCCTGAATGCGGGCTGTGACCGTCTGGCATTGAGCTGCCTTATGGATATCGATGAAAAGGGAATCGTTGTGGGTCATAAGATCTGTGAGTCGGTTGTGAATATTGACCGGAGAATGACGTATACTGCGGTGAATGCGATCCTGGAAGCGAAGAACGGAGGAGAGGAAGCCGCCGTGAAAGAAAAGGCAGAATTTGCCGGAAAGTGTCTGGAAGAGTATGCGGATTTCGTCCCGATGTTCCTGCTCCTTGATGAGACCGCCCGCGTTTTGAGAAAGAAGCGCATGGCGCGGGGCGCTGTGGACTTTGATTTCCCGGAGTGTAAGATCATTCTGGATGCGAAAGGACGCCCGGTGGAGATTAAGCCCTACGAGCGGAACGCGGCGACGATGCTGATCGAGGACTGCATGCTGGCGGCCAACGAGACGGTTGCGGAAGATTACTACTGGCAGCAGACACCGTTTCTTTATCGGAGCCATGAGAAGCCGGATGGGGAAAAGATCAAGCGCTTCGGTATCCTGATCAACAATTTCGGATACTCGATCCGTCTCCAGAACGGGGAGCTTCACCCGAAGGAGATGCAGAAGCTTCTCGAAAAGGTTGCCGGATCCCCGGAGGAGGCGCTTCTCGCAAGGCTGGCGCTCCGCTCCATGAAACAGGCGAAGTACACGACAGACTGCATGGGGCATTTCGGTCTTGCGGCAAACTACTATACCCACTTTACTTCACCGATCCGCAGATACCCGGATCTTCAGATCCATCGGATCATCAAGGAGAATCTTCACGGAGAGCTCACAAAAAAACGCGTTGCCCACTACGAGAAGATCCTTCCGGAAGTTGCAGTCTGGACATCCTCTCGGGAGCGGCTCGCGGACGAGGCAGAGCGTGAGACGGATAAAGCAAAGAAAGTTCAATTCATGGAACGTCACATCGGTGAGGAGTTTACCGGCGTGGTCTCCGGAATCAGCAACTATGGTTTCTATGTGGAACTTCCGAATACTGTGGAAGGTATGGTACGCCTTGCAAACCTTGATGGCGACTACTATGTGTTCGATGAGGAACATTATGAGCTTGTGGGCGAGCGGACGAGGAAAAAATATAAGCTTGGGCAGACAGTAAAGGTTCAGGTGGTTTCTGTGGACCGGTATTTAAAGACCATCGATTTTCTGCCGGTGCGGTCGTTCTAAAGGGCGAACACGGAAAAGAAACCCTGTATTTTCCTAAAACGGCGCGCGGCCGCGCATGATGATAAAGTCCCGGCAGATAAGAAATGCCGGAACAGAAAAGAGGACAGGATTATGGCAAAGAGCAGCGGCTTTAAGCTGATCGCAAACAATAAAAAAGCGTACTTTGATTTCTTTATCGATGACAAATTTGAATGTGGAATCGCTCTTGCGGGAACCGAGGTAAAGTCCCTGCGGATGGGAAAGTGCAGCATCAAGGAATCATTTGTGCGGATCACAAATGATGAGGTTATGATTTACGGTATGCACATCAGTCCATACGAGAAGGGAAATATCTTCAACAAGGATCCACTCCGCGAAAGAAAGCTTCTGATGCACCGCTATGAGATCAATAAATTAAAGGGAAAGATCCAGGAAAAGGGCTATACGCTTGTTCCGCTCCAGGTTTACTTTAAGGGAAGCCTCGTAAAGGTTGAGATCGGTCTTGCAAGAGGCAAAAAGCTTTACGATAAGCGGGCGGATATTGCAAAAAAGGATCAGAGAAGGGAACTGGAGAAGGAGTTTAAGGTCAAAAATCTCTATTAGAATTCGTTCCGGCAAATCATTGCCCAACTTAGACAACTTCGTTATTTTAAGCAGAATATTGCATACTACGATCGAAGATATATAGGATATCTGTTATCGGGTTATATGTTCCGGTTCAAGGAAACGATTTTATCTGAAATTTCAAGTTCTATGCCTTGACAATCAGGAAGAGTGATGATAAGATTTAGTTTACGCAGAGACAGTGAGACTGCTTTGGGGTCGCCTAAAATGGTTGCTGTTGGAGATGCGAAAACTCCGAAGAGAGTGCCAGTAAGGGCTTGTACTGGTTTCGACGGGGGCTTTGAAGCTGGTGAAGCTATCCGTATGCAATGCGTTAAATGGCAAACCTAAATATAAACGCTAACGACGAATTAGCATACGCAGCCTAATTTAGGCAGCTGTCGGCCTTAGAATACCTGCATTTTAAGTAACCGGCATCATTTAAAGCAGGAAACGACACGTGCAAAGCTTTGCGCACGCGGGCGTATGATGAAGCTACCAAACGGATCAGGATGTCTGCTTTCGGGTTCGGGCGGGAATTCTAAATAACAGACTATGATAGTAGAAGAACAGGGGATAGGTTTTCGGACAGGGGTTCGATTCCCCTCAGGTCCACGACAAAAGCCGCGTATTTACGCGGCTTTTTAGTTTTTGTGTTGCATTTCGTGTTGCATATTTAGCAGAGTTTTGTACCAGCCGTTCGGATCCGCTTCCCGAAGCGTATTTATAATCTCAATGTCTGAATATAATTCGGGATGTGATGCTTACGCAGACGGGCTTTAACGCTTCTTGCAGAAATTCTTCTGATCCATCAAGACACTCCGCCAATTCGTGACGGTTATGACAATGGTTACGGTATCCCTGGATGATCCCGGAGAGTCCGATCCGGCGATCATAGGCCCACAGCCTTGCAAGATGTTCCTGCTTGCGGTTAGCCACATCGTCTTGGTCTAAGATATTGCCGACCGTCATCCGGTGGTGGCCAAGCTCTTTCGCAAGAACACAAGACTTTTCAGCGGTGGTCATGTTCTGGCGGATAGCAATTGTGCCATTACAGTACAGGCCGCGGATCCGGTTGCTGTCGAAATGGTAATCGATTACATGAACTCCATCTTTGCGGGCTTCTTCCTATAGATATTCGTATGAATTCATAAGAGCCTCCGTAAAAATTATTCCATCATAAAATATTGACAGCGATCCCGATAATAAGTCTGTTCCAATTGGAAGAGAGAACACATTTTTGTCACGGATCCGTTTTCACGATATTCTTTCAACGCTTCCAGATATTCCGGCCGGTGAGCATCCTCGATGATTAACGGAGAAATATTATGACACAGGCATTCCCTGAAAAGGATCATTCGACCAGTGCGTCCGTTTCCATCCTGGAAAGGATGAATGCTTTCATAGCGAACATGAAATTCAGCCAGAATTTCAAGAGTGACATCCTGGGAGGAATACCAGGAGAGCAGTGTTTCCATTTCTTCGGGAACTTTGCTGGGAAGAACTGTCTCATACATGCCGACAATGTTCGGACGTTTTTTGTAGTCACCGATCGCATATCCGTTGGCGCGATCCTCAAAGACACCGCTTTTCAGTTCATAGTGGAACTGTTTGATCAGTTCCTGGCTGAGAGGCTGATCAATTGTTTCTAACATCTTATTGAACATTAAGAAATGTCCGTTCATTTCTTCTACATCTTTTGCACGGTAATAATCATCTGATTTTGGAAGTGTGCCGGTATCAAAGAGAGACGCCGTCTGTTCTTCCGTCAGAGTGCTGCCTTCGATCTTGTTGGAGTTATAAGCAAATAAACGCTGAGTGAGGCCGTAGATTCCGGAGCGGTCACGGCGCTTCCATTCTATGTGAAAACGTTCCAGCAGGAACTGAATAAATTCTGTAGTTGTCATGTGCGTCTCCTTTCTGGGGATCATGATTTCTTTCTATTCTTAACAAATTCAGCAAACTGGCGGATCTCATCCAGCTCATCCTCTGTGAAATCGTCACCGTCGAAGTGGGCGGCGATGGTGGTGGGTTCTTGATTCAATCCCAATAAGTCGTCAGCAGATACATTAAGAAGATCTGCTAATTTTTTTATTGTTTGCACGTTGGGTTCCCTGTTTCCACTTTCGTAAAGTGAATAAGTCGATTTTGCCACACCTATATTATCTGCCACGTCTTTTTGAGTCATGTTTTTTCGTTCTCTGGCAACTCTTAAATTTTCATTGAAATGCTCTCCCATAGTCCTGTACCTCCGATAATTTGATTATATCTACCATACGCAAACATGTCAATAAAAAAGTTTGCAGAATGCAAACAAAACTATTGATGAGTTTGTGATAAGCAATTATTATATAATCTAAATTTGCGAAATGCAAACATACAAGGAGGTGAGACGGATTGTTTAGAAATTTAGAAGCCGAGCAGGCAAGACTGAGACTTACAAACCAGAAAGTTGCAGATGTCATGGAGTGGTACATTTATGGATCTGAGGCACGGTATAAGCAGCTTGAGGCGAAAGGGGTAGAAGGACAAATGGGTTTTCCAATAAATCAAATGTATGAGGACGATAGCTTTGGCCATCCGACATGCTATCAGGATTGGAGAGATGTCGCTGATGCTAAGAGAATATGCCGTAAATATGTGGATCGCAGGATGTGAGACAGCAGATGAAATCCAGCAGATTTATTATGGTGCAGATGTGCCGGAACAGTACCAGTCAGATGTCCTCAAGGCATATATTGCATCAATGAAAGAAGGTGTGAGTGATGTGGATGAGTCACAGGCCACTGAATAAATACCTGTTTCTGTTTAATGTTGGCGGACTGCTTTACATATTGATCGAACTGATCTGGCGCGGCCGGAGTCACTGGACCATGTTTTTACTCGGTGGGATCTGTTTCGTATTTCTGGGAGTGATCAACGAGGTTATTCCTTGGCAGATGCCTTTATGGCAGCAGATCCTCATCGGTGCGGCCGGAATCACGACATTAGAGTTCCTGACCGGCTGCATCGTCAATCTGGCTCTCGGTTGGAACGTCTGGAACTACAGCGGGCTTCCGGGCAATCTCTTGGGGCAGATCTGTCCGCAGTACTTTCTTCTGTGGCTGCCGGTGGCACTGGCCGGGATTGTTCTGGATGACTGGATCCGGTATTGGAAATTCGGGGAGGAACGGCCACACTACAGACTGATATAGGAGGGATGAAGTGCAGACAGAAGTTGTAGTTGCTCTGGTTGGTTTAGCAGGTAGCAGCCTTGGCAGTTTAGCCGGTGTTGTTGCATCGGCCAAGCTGACTGCATATCGCTTAGAGCAGCTTGAGAAAAAAGTGGATAAACATAATACCGTGATCGAGCGTACATATAAATTAGAGGAGACGCAGGCGGTCATGGAAGAACAGATTAAGGTTGCAAACCATCGGATCGCAGATCTGGAGGAAAATCAGAAGGAGAATTAATGTATGCAGATTAAAGATTATGTAAAACCGGAATTGTTGGTAGTTGCAGTTGTATTATATTTTGTTGGTGCATGGTTAAAGCAGAGCGAAACCGTGAAGGATAAATATATTCCGCTGATCAACGGCGGAATGGGTATTGCGATTTGCGCTATCTATGTATTTGCCACTTGTGCATGTGCCAATGGTCAGGATGTTGCTTTAGCCGTGTTTACCGCAATCACTCAGGGGATTCTCGTAGCTGGACTTTCTACTTATGTGAATCAGTTATTAAAACAGTCAGGAAAAGAAGATTAGAAGGAGATGATCCAAATATCTCCCTTACGGCCGGGAAATGGCCGTTGCGATGTCGCAACAAAATAGGTCCAGTGACAGGAATTGATGTAGAAATATATTGGAAAGGATGATATACTATCGTTGCTGCCGAGCCTCCAGCAGAAAGGAGGTGCACGTCCATGACAGAATTATTCACCACATTTCTTGTCTCTGTTATAGCAGGAGTAGTTAGCTACTACATATGCAAATGGCTGGACAGGGATAAGTAGGCAGCAACAGCCTAAACGGAGTGGTTCACCGTAACGAACAAAAAAGCCCTCAGAGTTGCCGCTCCGAGGGCTTTTGCGTCGCATGAGAAACTCACCACATTTCTTAGCTATCTACATCATATTCTATTTCGGGAGAAAAGTCAATAGACCTAACACGCATCAAAATTTTGACTGGGGAGACATGCCCTGGTCTTTTTCGTATTATAAAGAAAAGAGGTCAAATCATGAGAGACATTACGTTATGCCACCCGCGCCTCCAGACACTGGCTACTGAGTTAATCAAAGAATGCGCGAAGCAGGGACTGCAGATCAAGATCGGTGAGACACTGCGCACCAAGGAAGAGCAGGATGCTCTGTATGCTCAGGGACGTACAAGACCCGGAACGGTTGTCACCAATGCGAAAGGCAGCAGTTATAGCAGCTATCATCAGTGGGGTACAGCTTTTGATTTTTACCGGGCAGATGGGCATGGTGCGTATTATGATAAAGATGGATTTTTCACGAAGGTCGGGAAGATCGGAGTGACGCTTGGTCTCGAATGGGGCGGGAATTGGAAATCCATCACAGATAAACCTCACTTCCAACTCCCCGACTGGGGATCATCAACGAGTGGAATCAAGAAGATTTACAAGACACCGGAACAGTTCATGAAGACATGGCCAAAGGCGGAGCAGAAGACCATCACTACAGGCTGGCAGCATGATGCGCACGGCTGGTGGTGGCAGAATGAGGATGGATCCTGGGTGGCATCGGACTGGCGTCTGATCAATCACCATCATTATCTCTTTGGGGCGAACGGGTACATCCGGACAGGCTGGCACCGCTGGAATCCAGATACAAAGCAGGTGGATCCGGCTGACGGCTCCGGAGACTGGTATTATCTCCAGGAGGACGGAGATCTTCAGGGTGCGTGCTGGCACAGCAAATCAAGTGGAGCGATGGAAGTGTGGTACGTAGACAAATAAGTAAATAGGCGGCGCCTGCATAAGCAAGAGCCGCCTCCTTAACAAAAAAATGTAGAATACATTCGTATAAGGAAAGAATGCAGGACATCTAAGAGAGCATATTCGTGTTGCATTTCGTGTTGCATAATGGCGAAAAAGAGCGTTTTGGGGAGAAAAAACAGCAAGAAACAGGCTTATAACATTCCTGTGAAACCCGCATAAAATAAGGGAAAACGCTATTTATTGGGCTTTCATGGAATCTATGGTTATGGGTTCGATTTCCCTCGGGTCCACGAATAAGAATCTCGAGAATCCGGTGTTTATGCGGGGTTGCGAGATTCTTGTTTTTTGGATAGATGTAATATTGAGGTGAACGTCGCTGACGAAAAAGGCGGCGGTTACAGAAGCTGCCACCGGTGGGGCACAACCGTTGTTTTTTATCGGGTAGATGGGCGCGGGCATATCCTGATAAAGATGGGTTTCTTTCCGGAATCTGGACGGAAGGGGGCAGCACAGATTGACAAAATTATTTCCATGCTTTACACTTTAAATTACAGAACGATTCCCGGAGCTGAAATATAGCCGGGAGAAATAAGAAATGAAAGTAAAGGAGAACTCTTATGAAAAAACGGGGCGACTATTTAAAGAAAGCATATTATCATTTAATGAAAATCGAACAGAAGAAAAACAAGATTCTCGAAGTCGAGAACTACGGCGAGATCAACGCGGAATTAAACCGCAAGTTCGCAAAAGGCGAATACTTTGACTCCAGCGAAGTTTATGTTGAGGACGGTTATCTCTGCGTAGGCGAAGGCTTCTTCCGCCTTTCCGGAAAAGAGCAGGATGCTCTGATCGAGTACCTTTGCCCGGAAGATGACAGCACAGAAGAATAATTGACACATTCTTTAACTGAAATAAAAAGATACCGGTATGGATGGCTTGTTTCGCAATCCTGCCGGTATCTTTTTATATGAGCATGACAAAGGGAATCAATCGTCCCCTGCCTTGCCCGGACATAGGTATTCTTATAAAATACAAGTCAGATTTTTGATAAATGTGTCTTTCTCTTCAATACCGGCCGCATTTGCGAGAAATTCGGCGATCCCGCTTGTGGTCTCTTCATCAGCCTCATAAAAGACAGCCCAGGTGTAGAATACACATTTTAAATGCTCCATAGCGTCATCGCCGGCTTTTGCCAGTTCGATCATCTTGTCGAGAAATTCTTTTTCAGAAACTCCCATGGTTGGGAAATTTGCTGGTGTAAAATCCATAGTTGCAGACTCCTTTCCTGTGATCCGGATTTGGATCGTAGTGTGTGACGATTCAGGATCCTTGCGATCACTTAAGTGTTTTCATATCCGAGTTTCAGGGTGATCAGAGAATCGTCATCCAGAAGCTCGTCCTTTTTGTAGATATAATCGCGGATCAGCACTTTCAGCTTTTCATCGACAGCCGGGCTTGAAAAAATCGTGTCCGGAACCGACTTTATGAATTCCCTGAGATCTGTTCCGGCAGTTCCCTCCGGGCACGGAAGCGAAGCCTGACGGCACGCCATGCCAACTGCACAGGACAATTCCATATGGTTGATCAATCTTGCCGGTGTCTCGAAATTCTGGATCTTAATTTTTACGGACATCGGAACAAGCGTATGTACCATCGGACGGATCTCCTTTCTGGCCTTCACGTTCACGGACCATTTTCCAGATCAGGTCGTGCATCCACTGGACAGTCTCCTGAAGCTTTGAATTTTCGTCTTTTAAACGGACAATTTCGGCTTCCAGTTCCTGAATTTTCGCATCTTTTTCTTCGGACATGGTAAAAACCTCCCTGAAAACTGTATGAGAACAGAACAAGTATAACATCAGAATGAAAACATGTCCAGTGGAGGAGAGCGCAAAACAGGTGGAAAAAGAATGATTGATTCGACTGTCACTTTGATATATAATAAGGTTTGTTTCCATTTCTGCGAAGAGAGCTTCCGAAAAAGGGGGCAATAATCGGAAGGAATGACGAAACAAAAGACAGATAAAAATTCATAAAAGAGGAACAAGAGACATGAGTTCAGTTTTACTAAAGGCGGGATGCTTTTTTATGATTATCCTGATGGGATACGGCCTGAAAAAGATCGGGCTTTTAAGCCAGACGGATCTTCCAGTATTCTCAAAGCTCGTCACGAAGATCACGCTCCCTGCTGCGATCATCCACAACTTCAGCCAGGCAACCATGGATATTTCCATGTTAGTGATCGTGCTGATCGGTTTTCTGTGCAGCGGCTTGTATGCGGTGATCGGCTATGTCTTATTTGCAAAAGGGACAAGAGACCAGAAGGCGTTCGGTCTTGTAAATGCTTCAGGATACAATATAGGCTGTTTTACGATGCCGTTCGTTCAGGGATTTCTGGGGGCACCCGGTGTAGCCTGCACCAGCCTTTTTGATACGGGAAATGCGGTAGTATGTACCGGCGGATCCTACGCGGTGGCGATGTCGGTGGCAGGAAAGGGCGGTACCGGTGATAAGCACCAGATCCGCAGAATCGTGGTCCAGCTCTTGAAATCGGTCCCGTTTGACTGTTATGTGATCATGACGGTGCTGACGATGGCAGGACTCAGACTTCCACTTTTTGCGAATCAGGTGGCTGAGACGGTGGGAAATGCAAATACCTTTCTTTCCATGATGATGATCGGTCTTGGATTGGAGCTTCATATGACGAGAGAGCAGACCGGAAGTGTCGCGAAGATCCTCGGAACGAGATTTGCGGTTTCAGCAGTTCTGGCAGTTCTGTTTTATCAGTTCCTGCCGTTCTCGCTGGAAATCCGCAGAACTCTGGCAATCCTGATGTTCGGCCCGGTATCGGCCCTCGGCGTTCCATACACGTCCATGCTTAACGGAGATGTGAACCTGGCCAGCGCGGTGAATTCGGCATCGATCATTCTTGGCATCGTGAGCCTGACGGCGGCGATCATCATCTTCTGAGAAATAAAAATAGGAGGAACACAATGGAATTACGGAACGAAAAGGATGCCCGGTTTATCATCAGGCATCATGTGACGGAAGAGAAGCTGCTTCATCTGGAAAAGGGAGTCCGGAAACTTGGCTTCCAGTCCGGCGGAAAGCGGATCATGACAATTTTTCTCGGACTGTTCCTGCTTTGCATGGCTGCAAAAGTCGTCATTGGCGGGACGATCGGAGATGCACTTATGATGATCGGTATTCTCTGTGCGATGGGATTTGTATTCGGAATTTATGCTCTCCTCAAGGGCTGGCTGGACGCAAAAAAACAGATCCATCTCCAGTTTGAGGCAGGCAGGATGGAAGATAACTACCAGTGGGAATACCGCTTCTATGAGGATGGCTATGAGGTCATCGGGAAGAACGAGAAATCCCGTGTCCAGTACAAAAATGTGGGACGCCTGATTGATATGTCCGGCATGTATGTGCTTGTGGAGCGTGGAAATGTGGTGCGGTATTTCATGAAGGATGACGCTGTACAGGGAAATTCTGCGGAGCTTGCAAATTTCCTCGTAGAAAAGTGCCATCTTCCGATGGAACAGATCACAGTACGATAGGAGGTGCGGGATGGAACCGGTATACGCAGTAAAATCTACATATGATGAGGAGATGTACTATCATCAGGTCGTGGCATCCAAACCGCGGATGATGCCAAAGGAGGACGATGGAAAGAAGATCAGATTCCGGCTTCCCGATTTTGGCTTAAAGGATACGCTGATGGCACTTCTTGTGGGAGCGGCGGTCTATATGGCATTTGGGCAGCTTGATCCGTCCACGAGGATCTTACAGGCGGTGCTCTGCGGACTTGTGGCGGCTGTGGTTTTAAGACGAATGAATGAGAGACAGAACGGGGAGACTTCAGGTAAAAAGATGAATTCCATTTCTGCAGACAAAAATCAGGCTTTGCAGCTTCTGGAAAGTTCCGGATTAAAGGGAGAGCGCTGCACCATGAACTTCTACGAAGATGCTTTTACGGTGGAGCGCCCGGGTATCATCACGGAATATCAGTATGAGGGGATTGCCTGGATCAAAGAGACCAGCAGATATTATATGATCTTTTGGAATAAATCCCTTGCAATTCCGGTAGAAAAGGCCGGATTTTACCGTGGAAAGAAGGAGACGTTTGGCTCTTTTCTGGAAAAACGGTGCAATAAGGTGATCGAAAAGGTAAGAAACGCGTAAAAGGGACAGGGAAGGGTTTCGGTCTGAAGTACGCGGTCCGCGGGTTGTGGAGTTATGCAAAATAATACAGAGAGGATCTTTTGGGGATGAAAATTAAAAAAGAAGAAAAAATGCAGATCGAGAAGCTGCCGACGCTGAAATTAAAATACACACTTGTGGTCCCGTTTATGGGAATCGTGGATGTGCTGACCATGGGGAGCTTTTTTATGAATCCGGCGGCAGAAGGAAAACCGATGATGAAGGCGTTTTACGTGATCTGCGGTCTTGTGGGATTGTTGTTTGCATTGTGGGGACTTTTGTGGAAGACCACGATCGATGGAAAGATGATCCGGGTAAATCCGGTGATCGGAAAGAAAAAAGCAGTTCCGTTCTCGGATCTGAAGAAAGCAGTTGTTTACAAAAAGAAAAAATCAGGTTCGATCGTCAGCTATGAACTGATCGACAAAAATGACCAGCCGATCGTTACGATCTATCCCCTTATGAAGGACAGCAGCACGCTTATGGAGAGGTTAAAACGACTGAAATATCCGGTGGAAGAAGCGTAAAATAAGAAAGAATGTGCCTTGACGTATTCTCGCGCCTCGCGCGGTCGCTTTACACAGGAATATACCGGCAGAGCTGCCGATTCAGGAAAAGATCCCGGAAGCACGAATATTCCGGGATCTTTCTGCACATAATGACCTCTGATGAAACAGGAATAGGAGGTCGATTTTATGACAAAGCTGGATTGCACCGTGACGACATGTGTCCATAACGCGGAGAGATGCTGCTGCAGGAGTGAGATCCTTGTGGAAGGTGTCCGGGCGAAGAACTGCTGTGATACCTGCTGCGGAAGCTTTGAGGAGAACCGGGGCGGGCTTTTTAAGAATCTCTTTAAAACTCCGGAATCAAAGCTTGAGGTGGAATGTGATGTGGTGAACTGTCTCTACAACGATGACCATCAGTGCAGGGCGGAGCGGATCGCGATCGCAGGAGATGGCGCGATGGCTGTCGGACAGACGGAATGCGCAAGCTTCAGGGAAAAATAAGAATCGTCAGGGCTGGTGAGCGGGATGACTGTTGAGGAAATCTGTCGTTTGCCGGCCTTTTACATAATTTTGGGCTGAAAAACAATACAGTTCTGCTGCAGCATTTTCTTATTTTCGTATTCATGAAAAAGTGATTGACAAAACGGGACGGATATAGTAAAATAACAAAAGTTGTGAGAGCAACTGACAGGAAAGCAGGTATCCGCCTCACCCTGGCACGAGTAAGTGACCCGGGTTCATAGACATCGGTTTTTATC
>CAKRNI010000027.1 GCA_934370915.1 uncultured Lachnospiraceae bacterium | reverse complement strand
GGTCACAGCCGTATCTTCGATATCGACGAGCAGGTTCTTCCGAATGCGGTGAAGATCTTCTGCGGCGTGGTTTATGATATTATGCATGAGTGATCGGATGGTTTGCAGGGCAGCAGAAATTATGGATAGCTGCCATCAGATGTGTAAAGATTAAGCAATAAAAATGGCTCTAAGTCAGTGACAGGTGGGATTTCCAAGAATCCTATCCAGTCAATGATATTAGAGCTATTTTTATGCCGCCATGTATCTGGAAGGAGCACCTGGCGGCAGGTTATGCGGGTATAAAGGACATTGCAGAAAGCATAGTAGAAAAATCACACTGTGCGGTTGGCCGGAAGCTGACGAATGACATTTTTCAGGATACTGATAAAACTGTCGACAAAGGATGGATGAAAGGTATAAGAATTCTGAAGCAGATCGATTCCCAGCCTATCATGGAGATCCTGAATCGGGAAAATTGCCGGCTGCTGACCGGCAGAAAAATCAAGATCCCGTTCCAATACTCTGGAAAGAATCATGGAAGGACAGAATGCGGCTGCCATACCGGACAGGCAGAGGTCGATCTGGGTATCATAGTCGCTGATATTATATCGGGTGTTCAGCTCAATTTTGTCTTGATATAAATAAGTGTCCACAAGGCGAGTCAGTGTGCTGCCGGTGAGGTTTCTGCAGAAAGGAAAGGCAGAAAGCGAGCGGAGCGGGATTTCCCCTTTATCGTTTAACTGGTCATAAAAATTCGGGCAGTACTGCTCGATCATGGACGTGGTGGTCAGGAAAAAGATGCGGTCGCTGGATAAAGGTGTGACGGAAAAAGTCGAGAGATCAAAGGCCTGAGCGTTGATGCCTATGACAAGATCTACTTTTCCCTGTCTCAAAAGTTCAAGGCTGCTGATTGTATCCCCGCATTGGATGGAGACCTCAACGCCAGGATATTTTTCCGAAAATTCTCTTAAAACCGGAGGCATGAGGATCCGGCATCTGGTAGGATTGATCCCGACGGATAACCGGCCGACTCCGCCACGGATGATCTCCTCAATGCTGGCGTCTGTATTCTGCTCGATATTCTGGATCTGCATCAGTGAGCGCTGCAGATAATTTCCCGCAGGAGTCAGGGAGAGCGATGGCTTGCGGTTAAAAAGAAGAACCCCATACTGCTGCTCCAGATTTTTGATATGATTGCTGGCACACTGCTGGCTGACAAATGCCCGCTTAGCGGCTCTGCCGATATTCAGTTCCTCCGCAGCATAAAGAAAAACGAGCTGGGCTGTAGTCATAATGATCCTCCTTTATTCACAACTTTAAATTGTATATATGCAATATTATAGTGTTTTACAGTTGTGAATGTCAATGCTAATATGAACTTGTAACAAATAAGGGGTATCGTTCAAGTAATAGGAGAGGGGAAAGTGAATGGGAGAATATTAAGAAGATAAACGATGCTGTATGAAACATTGGAAAATGTAACAGGGGGAATTACTTATGACAAATTTAGTAATCTTTTTGATAGGACTGGCGATCATGCTGGTTCTGATGATGAAAACGAAACTGGGACCATTTGTCTGTATGCTGCTCGCAGGACTCGGAATCGGTATTGCCTGTGGACTCGGTTCAGATGGAGCAATCTCTACGCTGGTAGATGGTTTTGGCGGTACCTGTAAAAGTATTGGTCTGCTCGTTATTTTTGGAACGATTCTTGGAACATATCTGGAAAAATCAGGTGCTTGTCAGAGAATCGCCTCCTCCCTTTTAAAGCTAACAGGAAAGAAGAATTCCACAGCAGCACTTGCAATTACAGGCTTTGTGGTAGCGATTCCGGTATTCTGTGATGTTGCAATGGTGCTCTTATCTCCATTGGTAAAATCTGTAGCAAAGAAGAGTAATAAAAATGCATGCGCATTGGGAACAGCAACTGCATGTTCTCTTTTATCAACGAATGCGTTTGTTGCGCCGACACCGGCTCCGTTGGCCATCATCGCTGTTCTCGGACTTGATATCGGAGTTTCCATTGCATGGGGACTTACAGCAGCAGCTTTTGTAACATTCTGCGTATGGGCATTTGTTGAGTTCTACTTGAACCGTAAACCGGATTCCTGGTTTGTGAAGATCGAGGGAGAAGAGAAAGAAAACGCTGTAGAAGAGATTTCGGAGAGCGCAATGCCGCCGTTTATGAACGCAATCGTGCCGATCCTGCTACCAATCGTGTTGATCTTACTGTCCTCAGTGATTGGCGCTTTCTTCCCGGAATCTACAGGTCTGGTTGCAGCTTTTAAGTTCCTCGGCAATAAAAATATTGCCCTGGCTCTTGGTATTGTTGCTTCTGTTCTGTGTCTTGGAAAATTTTTACCGGATGAGATCCGTTTTACACCGATGACAGATGCATTAAAGGTATCCGGTCCGATCGTGTTTATCACAGCCAGTGGCGGAGCTCTTGCGAAGATCGTAAGTGCTACAGGTGTCGGTGATACTCTCGCAGGTATTCTGGTAGCATCCCCGATTCCGGTTATCCTGATCCCATTCCTGATTACCGGATTTTCAAAGTTTGCCCAGGGTTCCGGCAGTGTTGCAGGACTTCTCGCGGCAGGACTTTCCGTTCCGTTATGTGAAGCAGGACTTTTAACGCCGTTAGAGGCATTCCTTTCCATCAGCGCTGGCTCAGCTCTTGGTTCTCATGTAAACAACAGCTTTACCTGGGTATTCAGCGAATTTATGGGTTATGACATTAAGACAACTATGAAAACTCTTTGCGTCTGCCAGAATTTGGTAATGGCGTTGTCGGGACTTGCAGCGGCAGTTGTGATAAGTATGATAGCATAAAAGTATAAATGTTGAGATGAAATAAAAGACTAAAGGAGAAAATTATTATGGCTGAAAACGATGTAATGCACTACAAAGACTGGCGCAGTGGAACACTGACAAACGGTATCGAGCGCTCTGCGCATCGGGCACTCTTATACAGCACAGGTCTTGAGGAGAAGGACCTTCACAAGCCAATGATCGCTATCGTAAATTCTTTTACCGAGATGGTGCCGGGACATTTTCATCTCCGTGAGCTGGCGCAGTGCGTGGCACAGGGAGTCTGGGAAGCTGGCGGTGTGCCGCGCGAGTTCTCAACGATTGCGATCTGTGACGGTATCTGCCAGGGACATAAGGGAATGAGCTATCCGCTGCCGAGCCGTGAGCTGATCGCGGATTCCATCGAGTACATGATCGAGGCACATCAGTTTGACGCGATGGTCCTGATGCCGGGATGTGATAAGATCGTTCCGGGCATGCTGATGGGAGCGATGCGCTGTAATATTCCGGCGATCGTCGTTCCGGGCGGTCCGATGATGCCTGGAAACAGTAAGGAATTTCCGATGCTGACGCTGACAGATATGCGTGAGCTGATCGGACGCACGCAGACAGGAAAGATGAGCGTTGAGGATCTGATGGCTGCAGAGCAGACTGCGCTTCCGGGTGTTGGAACCTGCAGCATGTTGGGCACTGCGAATACCATGAGCTGTCTCGCCGAGGTGCTTGGAATGAGTATTCCGGGATGTGGACTGGCCCATGCGGTATCCGCGAAGAAGAGACGCATCGCGAAACAGAGCGGTTACCGGGTCGTAGAAATGCTCAAAGAAGACCTCACTCCGCGTAAGATCATGACGAAGGAAGCTCTTCGTAATGGAATTATCGTCAGCATGGCGATGGGCGCTTCCACAAACAGTACACTGCATATTCCGGCGATCGCCCATGAAGCGGGCATTGATATTTCCCTGAAAGACTTTGATGAGTTGAGCAGAAAAGTACCGTATCTCTGCAATATTAAGCCGTCCGGAGCTCATCCGTTACTGGATCTGGAGAACTCCGGCGGTATCCCGGCTGTCATGAAAGCGGTGGAACCGCTGTTGGATGGGGATGTGATGACCTGCACCGGAAAAACAGTAAAAGAAAATCTCAAGGACGTTCCGCTTGTGGAGAACGATGTATTGTTTTCCCTGGAACATCCGAAGAGACCGGAAGGCGGTCTGGCGATCTTGAGCGGAAGCCTTGCGCCGGACGGAGCTGTTGTAAAACAGGCAGGTGTAAAACCGAGCATGCAGCATTTTGAAGGCCATGCGAGAGTATTTACCAGCATGGAGGATGCCTGCCATGCAGTTTCCGGCGGAGAGATCAAACAGGGGGATGTTCTGGTTATCCGCTATGAAGGACCGAAAGGCGGTCCGGGAATGCGTGAGATGCACATGGTTACCAGCCTGATCGTTGGGCGCGGAATGGATGAGATGTGCGCATTAGTCACAGACGGACGATTCTCCGGATCATCCAGAGGACCGTGTATCGGACACGTTTCCCCGGAGGCGGCAGCAGGTGGACCGATCGCTATTGTTGAGGACGGAGATCCGATCCTTATCGATATTCCGAGCCGGAGACTGGAGCTGCAGATTCCGCAGGAGGAGATCGAGCGCCGCCTTGCAGAATGGAAACCGCTGCGAAAGAACCGTACACCGGCATTAAACCGCTACGCGTCTCTCGTCACAAGTGCTGATCAGGGAGCGATTCTGAAGACACCTCAGTAATTTTGACAGGAATATGTCAGCTTCGCTGATCAGATCACGCGCCAAGTCTCATGGACGTTCGAATTGAAAAAGAGACAGATAAAAAGAGCTCCGGCCAATTTGCCGGAGCTCTTTTCATAAATAAGAGAGGGCGTTTTTACGCCATGATCTTGCGGAACAGGTCTTTCAGGTCCTCTACGCTGGCATCCTTCGGGTTGCCCGGCGCGCAGGCATCTGCGTGAGCGGACTCTGCAAGGAACGGAAGGTCTTCCTCTTTGATCGCCTCAAGGGTAGACGGAATTCCGACATCTGCGGAAAGCTTCTTGACAGCGTCAACAGCTGCTTTCCGGTATTCGTCCTGAGACATGGAATCAACATTTGCAACGCCCATTGCACGTGCGATCTCACGGTATTTCTCACCGGTGCATTCCTGATTATATTCCATAACGATCGGAAGCATCATTGCGCAGGCAACACCGTGCGGGGTATCATAGACAGCACCGAGTGTGTGTGCCATGGAGTGGGCGATACCAAGACCAACGTTGGAGAAGCCCATACCGGCAATGTACTGACCGAGAGCCATTCCCTCGCGGCCTTCCTTTGTGTTTGCTACAGCACCGCGCAGAGATTTTGAGATGATCTCGATGGCTTTCAGATGGAACATATCGGTCATTTCCCAGGCAGCCTTTGTTGTATAGCCTTCGATGGCATGGGTCAGGGCATCCATACCTGTGGAAGCGGTAAGTCCCTTCGGCATGGAGGACATCATATCCGGGTCAACAACAGCAATGATCGGCATGTCGTGCGGGTCAACGCATACAAATTTACGTTTTCTTTCGATATCGGTGATAACATAGTTGATCGTAACCTCGGCAGCAGTACCGGCTGTTGTCGGAACGGCGATGATCGGAACACACGGTTTTTTCGTCGGTGCAACACCCTCAAGACTTCTTACATCTTCAAATTCCGGGTTTGCGATGATGATGCCGATCGCTTTGGAGGTATCCATGGAGGAGCCGCCGCCGATGGCGATCAGGTAGTCAGCGCCGGATGCCTTAAATGCCTCAACACCGTGCTGGACATTCTGGATCGTCGGGTTTGCCTTGATATCGGAGTAGAGCTCGTAGTCAAGACCGTTTGCGGTCAGAATGTCGGTTACTTTGGCGGTAACCTTGAATTTTACGAGATCCGGGTCGGAACATACGAATGCCTTTTTAAAGCCGTGGGCTTTCGCCTCGTTTGCGATCTCCTGAATCGCGCCTGCCCCGTGATAAGATGTCTGATTTAACATAATACGATTTGCCATGATAAAAACTCCTTCCATGAATACTTGATCTCAAAAGCTTTCTATGCCTTTGTTATTATATTAACAAATTTGAAGGGCAGAAAGAAAGTTACAGAAAAGGTCAAGTGTAACACTTTGAGAAAAATCGACATATTGCAAAAGAAAGATATGGAAAAATTGTGCAAAATAACGTAACTGTTCAGTAGGTCTGCGCACTTGCTGCGCTGACCGTAAGAAAACATAGGCTGGAAGGCAAAAATCCCATCAGCGAAGCTGATCTGGAATGGATTTTTGCACGTAACTATGAAGGTACTGAATAGTTACAAAATAACAATAGATCAGGACAGCAGATGAAGCTCAAGAAACAGGTCCCGCAACGCTGCCGGCATCGCGCGGACGAGAAGTCCGGCAAACTGGGGCGGGGTCAGGTCCATGCCGCCGAGAACCCACTTTACGGTCATGGTGATTGAACCCTGACAGTACATTTCCAGAAGAAAATGGATTTCAGGGGTGGCCGGTCTGCCGCTTTTTTCCCGGATCAGATTTTCATAAAAGGCGAGGATCAGCTTAAAATCATGCTCCCGCAGGGAATTCTGCCTGTCATAGCGGAATGCGGCGGCAAAAAAAGCCTTTTCCTCCTGAATATATGTAAATTTTTTCTCCAGACTGTCAAGGACCGTGGTCCCGCGACCCATATGTTCAAAGGAGCGGGCGAGGAGCTTGTCGAAATACCAGTTGATCAGGTCATATTTATCAAGAAAATTCCGGTAAAAGGTCTGGCGGGTGACGCCGCAGCGTTCCGTGATCTGGCGGACAGTGATCGCATCGACCGGAGTCGTTTTCATACATTCCTTCATGGCTGCGGCGAGACGGTATTTTGTTTTCTCTCCCTTCATGGAAGGCGCGCTGGATTCGATCATCAAAAGCTCCTTTCTCCGGTATCGCGGCCGGTTCTTATGTAACAGGAAATTCCGAGAAGTTCTCTGTTACATAAAAAGGCACATTCTTTTTTATGTTTTATTCAGTAAATTCTATCATATTTTTCCCGATGAAGAAAGTCTTTTTGAGCCGGTTAGGTTCTTCTTCTGATATACTCGGGAAGCGTTCAAAAAAACTCCGTCTCATCCGCGATCAAGTCATGTGGATGAGACGGAGTTTTTGTTATACCTGAATTAGCTTCAGATGGCTGATACCGAAAGCGTACCGGTTTTTATGAGAGACCGATCACAACGGCAAGGATCACAGCGATGGATCCGAATGCAAACAGGACAGCCTGGAATTTAATCTGGAATTTTGCCCATTTGCCCCAGTCGAGCTTTGCCGCAGCCAGCGCGCCTAAGAGGCAGCCGGAGGTCGGAACGATGAAGTTTGTGAAGGCATCACCAAGCTGGTACGCAACAACAGCAACCTGTCTCTCGACACCGACAAGATCGGCGAGAGGAGCCATGATCGGCATGGTAAGGGCAGCCTGTCCGGAACCGGATACAACGAAGAAGTTGAACACGGACTGGAAGATATACATAAACCATGCGGAGATCACCGGCGGGAAATTCTGCATTCCGTCGCTGATGCTGTGAAGGATCGTATTTAAGACCGTACCGTCGGTTGCACTTGTGCCGCCGAGGATGATGATAATACCCTGCGCCATTCCGACACACATTGCAGCGCCTAAAAGGTCAGCCGCGCCGTGGTCGAAGGATTTTGCGATATCATTTACTTTCATGTCATTCAGCTTGAAGACAACGCCGATGATACCGGAAACAAGACCCATCACGAAGAACTGGGAAGCGATCTCCGGGATATAGTAGCCCTCGCTTACAACGCCCCAGATCGTCCATACCATGCAGGCAGCGACCGTGAGAAGAACAAGCTTGTGGCCGAGGGTGAACGGCGGCATCTCTTTGCCATTCTTTGCGAATTCTTTTCTGTATTCTTCATCAGACTCATACGCAACGGAGAGCTGCGGATCTTTCTTGATCTTTACTGCGTAGCGCATCGTGAAGACGATCGTAAGTCCTGTGAAGAAGATCCATAACGGGATACGGAACCATGCGCCGGACATGACCGGAATACCGGCAACACCCTGGGCAACAGCCAGTCCGAACGGATTCTGCCAGGAAGAACCGAAGCCGATCTGTGTTGATACGTAGGAGCACATAATTCCGACAACTGCGTCATACCCCATTGCGATAAACATCGGTACGAGGATCATAACGAACGGGATCGCCTCCTCACCCATACCAAAGACTGCGCCTCCGAGGGAGAACAGGACTACGAGGATCGGGATCAGAAGGATCTCGCGTCCGTTTGTCAAAGCGATGACCCGCATAATGCCGCTTTCTATCGCGCCTGTCCGGAGAACGATACCGAAGGCACCGCCTACGACCAGAATGAAGGCGATGATTCCGACAGCGGTACCATTCTTATCGCCGACGGTCATACCCTCGAATACATAGTTTAAAATTCCCTGACCGCCAAAGTCTTCGGTTCCGAAGATCGGAGCTGCTTTGGTCACTTTGTTTCCGTTTTCATCCAGAATATACTGGAAGCTTTCCGGATCCAGAACGGTTCTTGTTTTTTCCACACCGTTCTGCATATACGTGATTTCTTTTGTGTCGTATTTACCCAACGGGATAAATACGGTGAGCAGAGCCGCGAACAGAATGACACCAAAAATGATGATGTAAGTGTGCGGCATCTGGAAGCCCTTTTTTTTCTCCATGGCTTATACCCCCCATAAGTGTATTCTCTGCCTGTGTAATCCCCCGCACAGGTAGTGTATCTACTATATTAACATAGATTCTGTGATACGTCATCACTCTTTTCCTTTAATCCTGCATATTAATAGGTTTCTACAATTTTGAATCAGCATTTTTGGTACTTATGTAACCAAGCAGGAACATAGGTATTGTATTGCTTATCGTACAAAAAGAAAAAAGTGTCAGAATATACACAAAATTGGGATTGAAAGGTTGAAAAGTTTGTTCACATCTTCTAAAAGGTGTGGTATAATAAAAACACCATCTATAGAAACTAGTGTATGGGACAAAAAGAGCAGCAAGAGGTGATATCATGGTAAAAAAAGAGATGATAGCGATGCTGTTGGCAGGAGGACAGGGAAGCCGTCTCGGTGTATTAACACAGAAAGTGGCAAAACCGGCCGTCTCCTTCGGCGGAAAGTACAGAATTATTGATTTCCCGCTCAGCAACTGCATCAACTCTGGTGTTGATACTGTGGGAGTATTGACCCAGTACCAGCCCTTACGTTTAAACGCGCACATTGGAATTGGTATTCCGTGGGATTTAGACCGCAACGTCGGCGGCGTTACGATCCTTCCTCCTTACGAGAGAAGTAAAGGCAGCGACTGGTATACTGGAACCGCAAATGCGATCTACCAGAATCTGGAGTACATGGAGTCCTACAATCCGGAATACGTTCTGATCCTTTCCGGTGACCACATCTACAAAATGGATTATGAGGTCATGCTGGAATATCACAAAGCGAATAATGCGGATGTCACGATTGCCGCTATGCCGGTACCGATCGAGGAAGCAAGCCGTTTCGGAATCCTGATCACGGATGACAACAACCGGATCACGGAATTTGAGGAAAAACCGAAGAATCCGAGAAGCAACCTCGCTTCCATGGGTATTTATATCTTCAGCTGGAAGGCATTAAAGGAAGCTCTCATCAAGCTTTCGGAAGAGCCGGGCTGTGACTTTGGAAAACATGTGATTCCGTACTGCTTCGAGCAGGGCAAACGGATCTTTGCATATGAGTACAATGGATACTGGAAGGATGTCGGAACGCTCGGCTCCTACTGGGAAGCAAATATGGAGCTCATCGATATTATTCCGGAGTTCAACCTGTATGAGGAATACTGGAAGATCTACACAAAGAGCGACCGTATCCCGCCGCAGTATATCTCTTCTGACGCGAAGATCACAAAATGTATCATCGGAGAGGGTTCCGAGATCTACGGTGAGGTGACGAATTCCGTGATCGGATCCGGAGTTGTGATCGAGGAAGGTGCTGTAGTCAAAGATTCAATTATCATGCAGGACAGCGTGATCGGAAAAGGAGCAGTGGTAGACAAGTCCATCGTTGCTGAGGACGTAAAGGTCGGAGCGGGAGCTCACCTTGGCGTAGGTGAATACGCACCGAGCAAATATGACCAGAAGGTTTATCAGTTTGATCTTGTGACGATCGGCGAGCACTCCGTGATTCCGGAGAACGTAAAGATCGGCAGGAATACAGCAATTTCAGGCGTGACGACCGCGGAAGATTATCCGAACAGCGAGCTTGAGAGTGGCGGCTACATTGTAAAGGCAGGTGGAATCGTATGAGAGCAATCGGTATTGTTTTAGCAGGCGGAAACAGCAAGCGGATGCGCGAACTTTCCAATAAGAGAGCGATCGCGGCGATGCCGATCGCGGGCAGTTTCCGAAGCGTGGATTTTGCGTTAAGCAATATGAGCAACTCTCATATCCAGAGCGTTGCCGTACTGACACAGTATAACTCCCGCTCCTTAAATGAACATTTAAGTTCCTCCAAATGGTGGGATTTCGGAAGAAAACAGGGCGGAATGTATGTATTCACCCCGACGATCACGGCGGAGCACAGCGACTGGTACCGCGGAACAGCGGACGCGCTCTACCAGAACCTGGACTTCTTAAAGAAGAGCCACGAGCCGTATGTTGTGATCGCAGCCGGAGACGGTATCTATAAACTGGACTACAATAAGGTTCTGGAATATCATATCGAAAAGAAAGCCGATATCACGGTTGTCTGCAAGGACATGCCGGGTGATGTGGACGTGACCCGTTTCGGTATGGTGAAGACGAACTCGGACGGACGGATCGTTGAGTTTGAGGAGAAGCCGATGGTGGCTGATTCCCACACGATCTCCTGCGGTATCTATGTTGTCCGCCGCCGTCAGCTGATCGAGCTTATCGAGCGCTGCGCGAACGAGGACAGATATGACTTCGTACAGGACATTCTGGTACGCTACAAGGGCCTCAAGCGGATCTATGCGTACAAGCTGAATACATACTGGAACAACATCGCTTCTGTCGATGCTTACTACCAGACTAATATGGATTTCTTAAAACCGGAAGTCCGCAATTACTTCTTTAAGGAGTATCCGGATATCTATTCCAAGGTGGATGATCTTCCGCCGGCAAAATACAATCCGGGCGCAGCTGTGAAGAACAGTCTGGTATCCAGCGGCTGTATCTTAAACGGAACAGTAGAGAATTCAGTTCTGTTTAAGAAGGTCTATATCGGAAACAACTGTATCATCAAGAATTCGATCATCTTAAATGACGTGTATATTGGGGATAATACCGTTATCGAGAACTGCATCGTTGAGAGCCGTGATACGATCCGGGCGAATACGACGTATATCGGCAAACCGGACGATGTGAAGATCGTGATCGAGAAGAACGAGAGATATACCCTGTAAAAAGGGCGCCGCAGTTCGGAGACGGGATATTCCGGACGGTGCGGCAAAGGCAGAAAGACAGGCATTCAAATATTGACTGGCCGGTGATTACATAAAATCTGCGGGGAGTGCAGATGGGGGAGGTTATTATGCAGGTAACAGATGTACGTGTGAGAAGAATTGAGAAAGAGGGAAAGATGAAGGCGATCGTGTCCATCACACTGGACAACGAGTTTGTGATCCACGATATCAAGGTCATTGAAGGGGAGAAAGGCCTGTTTATCGCGATGCCGAGCAGAAAAGCTGCTGACGGCGAATACCGCGATATCGCCCATCCGATCAATTCCGGAACACGGGACATGATCCAGAGAGTGATCCTCGACAAGTACGAGACAACCACACTGGAGGAAGCGCAGGCAGTTTAGTTTTCCGGGAAACTTGTCCGGAGTGACAGCCTGGCGCAGGTCCTGCAAAAAATATAGCCGCGGACAGCGGCTTGTGAATGGGGAAATAGAAAGTCCGCCGAATCGTGAAAGGTTCGGCGGACTTTTTTTGCGATTACATAAGTCCCGGGATCAGAAGCGGAACATATACGATCATGAAGAATACGATGATCAGTCCGATCAGGTACGGGATAACAGATTTGGAGATCCGCTCGATCGGAAGTCCCGTGATACCGGAAGCAACGAAGAGGTTGATGGCAACCGGCGGTGTGATCATGCCGATAGCGATACCAACTACGAACAGGATTCCGAAATGTACGGTGCTGATGCCCATGGCCTTGACAAGCGGCAGGAACACCGGGGAAAGAATAATGATCGCGGAGGAGGTCTCCATAAAGACTCCGGCGAGCAGGATGATCAGGGAGATCAGGAACATGATCACATACTTGTTTGTGGAGATTCCCAATACTCCGCTTGCGATGGCCTCCGGGATCTTGTAGTTTGCGAGAACCCAGCCGAACGGACCGCTGCATGCGATGATGATCATGATGACAGCGGATGTCTTTGCACTTCCCTTCATGATCTCAACGAGACCCTTGAAGTCAAGGTCGCGGTAGATAAAGAAGGAGACGAAGATCGCGTAGATGACCGCTACGGCAGCTGCCTCAGACGGTGTGAAGTAACCGGAGAAGATTCCGCCGAGGATGATGACCGGCATTAAGATTCCCCAGATCGCTTCCTTGAAGGTTCGCAGCACGTTTCCGACAGAGAAAGCCTTTCCTTTCGGGTAGTTGAACTTGTGAGCCTGGTAGAGGGAGATCGCAATGAGGATCACACCCATTAAAACGCCAGGAACAAAGCCGTTCTTGAAAAGTGTGTTTACGCTGTCCTCAGAGATAACGGCATATAATACCATCGGAACGGACGGCGGGATAACGACACCGATGGTTCCGGCAGCTGCGATCAGGGCAGCAGCGGAATCTTCGCGGTATCCGCGTTTCTTTAACTCCGGGATCAGTGTTGCGCCGACAGCGGCTGTCGTGGCGGCACCGGAACCGGAGATCGCCGCGAAGAACATGCCTGCAAGGACAGATACGATGGAAAGACCGCCCTTTAACATACCGAGTAAGGACTCGGCGAACTCAACGAGGACTCTGGAAACCTTTCCCTTTGCGAGAAGATCCCCGGCAAAGATGAAGAAGGGGACTGCGATCAGGGAGAAGGAGTCAGTGCTGGCAAACATACGCTGTACGAGGATCAGGAGCTTTACATCGCCTTTTAAGAGGACGAGGAGAGCTGCCGCCGCGATCGCGAATGCGACCGGAACGCCGATCAGAAGCAGAACGATAAAGGAAATGAATAATAATGCTGCCATGTTATGCCTCCTCCTTTCCAAATAAAAGTCCAAGAACCGCATCTACTGCATGGATGAACATGAATCCGCATCCTACCGGAATGCAGAGGTAAATATATTTCATGGGAAGACGCATCGCTGCGGACAGCTGGTTTCCCTGTTTTCCGAAGTATTTCATACCATAGATGATCACGACAACAAAGAGAATTGCGCAGACCACATGGACGAGAAGCTTTAAGACTTTGCTTAACGCGGCCGGAACCATATCCTGAACGAAGGTGATGGAGATATGGCCGCTGTGCTTGTATACACAGCTTGCGCCTAAAAATGATGACCAGACTAAAAGGTAACGGGTCGCTTCCTCACTCCAGGAGAGAGCGGTGAATGCCATACGGCAGACGATCTGTGCGCCGGTGATCACGACCATGGCGCCGAGCATGACAACGATGATGTAGGAACAGATGGTGTCCAGAACATCGCTGAGTTTGTGAAATCCCTTAACGAAAGCCAACGGTGTTTCCTCCTTTGAAAACCGAAACAATTACATGGAAAGTGCTGAAGGCGGTTCTGATTTACAGTACGCGAGTTGGAATTTTCTGAACTGAAAATTCCGTACAATACAGCAGTGGTAACAGTTCCGGCTGCCTGGGTTTCCCTGGCAGCCGGATCACATGCTTCAAAATCCCATTGCCGGGGCAATGTTAACGGATTTCAGCACCGAACTTTAAAATCAAACAGTTGCGAAATTACTTTAATGCGTCCTGGATTCTTTTGATGTAATCAGCGTAATCCGGGTAAGCGTCATATACGCTCTGAACAGCTGCACGGAAGCTGTCTACATCCGGGTTCTCGATGACTTCCATACCATGATCCTTGATCTCCTGAAGCTGGTCAGCTTCCTGATCTGCAACCCACTGGCGCTCGTACTCAGCAGCTTCCTGTGCGGATTCCTCGAAGATCTTCTGAACATCTTCCGGTAAGGACTTGAAGAGGTCGTTGCTCATGGTGATGATCGCTGTGGAGTAGGAATGACGGTCAAGGGTTACATACTTCTGGGACTCCCAGAGCTTGTAGGAGTAGATAACGTTGATCGGGTTCTCCTCGCCGTCGATGGTGCCCTGCTGAAGAGCTGTTAAAGCGTCGGACCATGCCATCGGAACTGCGTTTACATCAAGAGCCTTGAAGGTAGCTGTGTAAACGTCGTTCTCCATGACACGGAGCTTTAAGCCTGCAACGTCAGCCGCGTTTGTGATCGGCTTCTTGCTGTTTGTGATGTTACGGAAACCACGCTCTGCGTATGCGAGGCCCTTTAAGTCAGCATCCTCAAGTGTTCCGAGAAGCTCTTTACCGATCTCACCGTCGAGAACTTTGTAAGCTTCCTCGTTGTTTGCGAACAGGAACGGCATATCGAGAACGCCCATAGCGCTGGAGAAGTTTACGAACGGACCGCTTGTGATGATACCCATATCAAGAGTGCCCATCTGCATGCTCTCAAGCATGGTACGCTCGTCACCGAGAGCTCCGTTCGGATGGATCTCGATCTCGTAAGCGCCGTTTGTGCGCTCTTTTACGAGTTCAGCGAATTTATCTGCACATACCTGGAAGCTGTCCTGCTCGTTTACGGTCGTACCGAGTTTTATTACGGTTGCGTCTGCGTTTGAAGTCTCTTCCTTGCTCTCAGCAGCGGAAGAATCAGCGGCAGCGGCTGTTGTCTCAGCGGCAGCAGCAGTTGTCTCAGCGGAATTGCTGGAAGAGCCGCAGCCTGCCATGGAAAGAACCATAGCGCCTGCCATAACGGCGGATAATAATTTTGCACTTTTTTTCATAATGACCTCCTGAAATCTTTTAAGAATAGATTGATTATAAGTATATATCTTAACTGCCCCTCGCAGGTAAGAAACTAAGGAATTGATGGTGGTGTTGGCAAAGTGCGCGAAAGGAGATTGCTCCGCACGGTGAGCGAAAGGAGATTGCTCCGCACTGCGTGCTCCCGCAATCTCAGCCGGCATTCGTAATCCGGGCTTTCGCCCTGCTTACTCATGCCGGCTTGGTTGTCAGATGTACAGACAGCCCTGCGTGCAAGCACGCGGTCTGTCTGTCCGCCTGACAACGCTTTCGGGGCAAAAAAAAACTCCTGTCTCTTATTTTTTAAGAGACAGAAGCGAAACTTCTGCGGTACCACTCTTATTGCTGTCAAAAAAACAGCCTCTCGATCCCGTCGTTTTTCAAATATGAAAAATTAACAGGCAACACGTTAACGGGTGTAAACCGAACCAGCCTACTTGGAACACTTTCAGTGGTTAGCTCCGGGAGGATTGTCTGTAACGCGGTGTCTGCAGCTTTTCACCAGCCAGCTGCTCTCTGAAAGACCTTCGTTAAGAGCGTTCCCATCATCGCAGGAAATATTTGAAACTGCCCTTTATTATAGTCACAGATTTTCAAAAGTCAAGAGAATTTAAGAAAATAAATCGCGTATTGTGAGAAAAATATGATATGATAGATCGCATAGTGAATTTATTTCATAGGAGATATTCCAACAGGTTATTATAAAGAATGGAGGAGGAGAATGAAACCGACCGTCAGTATAATTGTTCCTGTCTATAATGCGGAAAAATTTCTGAACCGCTGTGTGGACAGCATTCTCGGACAGGAATATAAAGATTTTGAACTGATCCTCGTAGATGATGGGAGCAGAGATATGTCAGGCTCGATCTGTGATGCGTATGCGAAGACGGACGAGCGTGTGGTGGTGATCCACAAAGAAAATTCCGGAGTTTCGGATACGAGAAATCAGGGAATAGAAAGGGCAAAGGGAACGTATCTCCAGTTTGTGGACAGCGATGACTGGTTGACGCCGGATGCGACAAAGCTTATGGTCCGGGCGGCAGAGGAACATGGCTGTGATATGGTGATTTCCGATTTTTACCGCGTCGTTGGGGATATGGTATCCAGAAAAGGGGACATCGAGTCGGACCGCGTGATCGACCGGGAGGAATTCGCGTCGTTTATGATGGAAAACCCGGCAGATTATTACTATGGAGTGCTGTGGAACAAGCTTTACCGGCGCGATCTCGTAAACCGCTTCGGGATCCGGATGGATGCGGAGATCAGCTGGTGCGAGGATTTTATGTTTAATCTGGAGTATGTCCGTTACGCAGAGACATTCTACGCGCTGCGGACACCGGTGTACTATTATGTAAAGACAAAAGGTTCGCTGGTGAACCAGAAGATCAGCATCACGAAGACTGTGAAGATGAAGCTCATGATGTTTGAGTATTACAACAACTTTTATAAGCATGTGCTGGACGAGGAAGATTATGAAAAAAACCGGCTTCAGGTGTACCATTTTCTGGTGGATGCAGCGAAGGACGGCTTTGTTTTCCCGGCATCGATCCCCGGAAACCGGAAGCTCGGAGAGGAGCGGAGCAGTGCGCTGCCGGAGGTGATTTCCGATGATGGAATCATCGTGGATAAATACCGGGACCGGAAACTTCTGGAGAGATATCTGGAGTCAGCGGCATTGAAGCACGATATGACGATGGAGGAACTTTCCCTGCTTTTATACCTGAAGGACACAAGCCATGAGCTGAGCAGAAAGAATCTTGCGGATCTTATAAATCTCGGCCGCGGAGACCTTGCGGTGGCGATCCAGCGGTTGTCCGCGAAAAAGATGGTGGAGGTAACGGAGCTTCCGAGAAGGCGGGGAACAGAACGAAGGATCCGACTGGAACTTCTTCCGGCATCAGAAGTTGTGATTCCGGATCTTGAGGCAGCGGAGAACGATTACTATCAGGCGAAGTTTGGAAATTTTACAGAGGAAGAGATCAGACAGTATACGCTGCTGGAACAGAAAGTGCGGGAGAATGAGAGGAGTATTTTGCAGCGGGGATAGGAGAAGGCGCATTCGCGCGAAGCTGCGGACTGCGTCAGGCAGTCGTACCGGTGTGGAAATACAACGGATAAACATCAAAATATGGAGATAAAGATGGAAAAAGAAAAAACATGTAAGATCATATTCAGCGATATCGACGGCACGCTGCTGACGTCGGACGGACAGATCACGGAGGGGACGAAGGAGATGATCCTGAAGCTTGAGAGGAAGGGAATCCCGTTTATCCTGACCTCCGCGAGGTCGCCGGAAGGAGTGCGGGTCATTAAGAGAATGCTGGGGAACCATGCGCCGATCATCGCGTTCTGCGGCGGGCTGATCCTCGACAACGACGGACATGAGATCTACAGTAAAATGATCCCGCTTAAGCGGGCGTTGGAACTGAAGGCGATGCTGGATAAGGACTTTCCGGCCGTTGCCTGCAATACCTTCGGCGGTGAGAAGTGGATCGTGGATGACCGGGATGACTGGAGAGAGCAGCGGGAAGAAAGAATCGTGGGATTTCCGGCTGAAATTGGGTCTATTAAAGATACATTTGAAAAAGAAGGCGGAATTCATAAATTTCTTCTCATGGGGGATCCGGACGTGATGACAAAGCTGGCGGCAGTTCTGGCAAGAGATTTCTCTGATCTTCAGTCCGCGGCCTCCAACCCGGAATACCTGGAGATCACGGCAGCGGGCGTGGAAAAGTCGGAAGGTTTGAAGACACTCTGTGGAAAACTCGGAATTTCACCGGAAGAGGCAGCGGCCTTCGGTGACGGCGAGAGCGACCTTTCCATGATGCATGCGGCAGGATTCGGCGCGGCGATGGGAAATGCGCCGGAGAATGTGCGGAGGCGGGCACCGAGGGTGATCGGGAAGAATGATGAGGAAGGGCTGTTGAAGAGATTGAAGGAAATATTTCAGGATTAAGAAAAACAGGTTTTTTGAGTTTAATAACGAATTGGCAATAATCTATGGCTGGCTCTTGCAGAGCATGGAAATTATGCAGACAGAGACATTATAATTGGAGGAACAATTAAAAAAGTAGACTCATTTGATACAAAATTAGAAATCAAATGAGTCTATTTTTTAATTGCAAATGTCTGAGTATGTGAGCCGCAGACAATATTTTAAAACGTTATCAACGGTAAGCAGGAATTTATGCGGAAAAGAACCATATATTAGTTCTGATTTTTCACCGCATTTCTTACTGCGTCCGTCGTCCACTGACACAGTTCCGCAATCTTAAAATTCTGATACCGTCTCATGGTAGTAAGGATCTTGGCTCCGATCGGCTTGATATAGCTGTCATCAATGACATCCAGCCCGATCATGATCGCCAGTGCGTTCAGTACCGGGGCTGCGGTACAGTCCGCATCCTGACCTTCCATGGCGATGATGTG
>CAKRNI010000026.1 GCA_934370915.1 uncultured Lachnospiraceae bacterium | reverse complement strand
GAGATCCAGAAACACTGGTTTTCGGCACAGCTTGAGGTGACAAAGAAGACGGGACTTCCGGTGATCATCCACAGCCGGGACGCGGCGAAGGACACGCTGGATATCATGAAGGCAGAACATAACGGTTCCACCGGCGGCGTGATCCATTGCTTCTCCTATGGAGTGGAGATGGCGAGGGAATATCTGAATATGGGATATTATCTCGGGATCGGCGGAGTCCTGACCTTTAAAAACGCGAAAAAACTGATCGAGGTGGCAGAATATGCGCCGCTCGACCGGATCGTTCTGGAAACAGACTGTCCGTATCTGGCTCCGGTGCCGAACCGGGGAAAACGAAATTTCTCCGGAAATCTTCCCTATGTGGTGGAAAAGCTGGCAGAAATCAAGGGCGTTTCCGCGGAAGAGATCATCCGGGAGACAGCGAAAAACGCGAGAGAGATGTACCGGATCACGGAGTAGAATTTTCGGGACAATAGTACCGCAGCAGCGGAACGCATTTACCGGATTTTGTATACAAGATGCAGCTCATGCAACAAAAGTACCTGCGCAAAAGCGTAGTCCAAAATAGAAAGAGAGAAATAAATGGCAAATCTGGGAAACCCAAAGAACACCATAGAGATCATACAGAAGTATGAATTCATGTTTCAGAAAAAGTTCGGCCAGAACTTCTTAATCGATACCCATGTACTGGAGAAGATCATCTCTGCAGCCGGGATCACAAAGGATGACTGCGTTCTTGAGATCGGACCGGGAATCGGAACCATGACCCAGTATCTGGCAGAAAACGCCGGACATGTTGTTGCGGTCGAGATCGACCGGAACCTGATCCCGATCTTAAAGGAGACACTGGCGGATTACAACAACGTGACCGTCATCAACGAGGATATCTTAAGAGTCGATATCAAGGCACTGACAGAGGAATACAATGGCGGAAAGCCGATCAAGGTCGTTGCGAACCTGCCGTACTATATCACGACCCCGATCATCATGGGGCTCTTTGAGAGCGGCGTGCCGATCGACAATATTACCGTCATGGTCCAGAAGGAAGTGGCGGACCGCATGAAGGAAGGTCCGGGTTCCAAGGATTACGGCGCCCTGTCTCTGGCAGTCCAGTACTACGCGGAGCCTGAGATCGTGGCGAATGTGCCGCCGAACTGCTTTATCCCACGCCCGAATGTGGGATCCGCTGTGATCCGCCTTACAAGACATAAAGAGATGCCGGTGCAGGTAAAAGACTCTGCATTGATGTTTAAGATCATCCGTGCGTCCTTCAACCAGAGAAGAAAAACACTGCAGAATGGTCTCGGAAACGCGTCCGAACTCCCATACACAAAGGAACAGATCGCGACTGCCATCGCAGAGATGGGACTCACCCCGACGATCCGCGGCGAGGCACTGAGTCTGGCACAGTTCGCACAGTTGTCGGATATTCTTGGAGAGATGAAATAAGAAGCACGCGGATATCTGGTCATGCAGAAAAATGAGGCTGTCCGCAGCATGGACTTTGTATACAAGCCAGAGCGCTATGGTGAAGCAGAAGAATAGAATATAGGACGGGAGGAAGCATTATGGGATTTACAGAACTGTCACACGCGTTTATCGCGGCAAAATATTATGTTTACCTGAAGGAAATCTTCGGTGACCGCGGCGAGGCGGCATTTTTGCATGCCACCCGGTATTACGGCGAACAGCGTGGACGCCGGATGGCACAGCGGGCGATCCGGGACGGAAAACCTCTGACTTATGAGACATACTGCCAGTACGGTGAGTGGGTCAACACGGAAGAGGTGAAAGCACAGGGACTCGGAAACCAGTCCGAGACGACAAGCTTAAGCCCGGACTTTCAGATCCACATCCATGTCTGTCCGTGGCACACCCAGTTTAAGAATATGGGGCTCCCGGAAGCGGGGCTTCTCTATTGTAAGGACCTGGATGCGTCCATTTCCCGAGGTTTCAACCCGGAGATCCGCTATGAGGTCTCTCAGACACTCCATGACCATGATTATTGTATACAGACGATCCGGAACGCCGGTCTGATGCCGGAGTCCAATATGGCAAAAAATCCGGCAGGACTCAGATCTTTCGAGTACCACTGCGCCCATTCCTACTGGGCATACCGGGAAGTCTGTGAGGCAATCTTCGGGGAAGAGGGGAAACAGATCGCAGAAAAGGTTCTTGCTGATTTTGCGGCAGAGTATGGAAAAGAGATGGCAGACACGCTGGAAGGATATGCAAGGACGAATTTTAATATCGCAGACTAAGAAATCAGCAGCCTTGCAAAAAAAGCTGCTGAAATATTGCTGTCAGAAAGAAGAACAAGGTATATCGAAATACATTTTGAAGAATATTGAGGAGCAACACTTATGAAACAGATCAACATGCTGGAATCCCCGGTCCGCCAGGTATTTTTCAGTTACCTGGTGCCGTCCATCAGCGCAACACTCGTGACCTCCATTTATATTCTGGCGGACACGATGATGATCGGACGCGGAGTCGGTGGTTCCGGTATTGCGGCGATGAATATTTTACTGCCGCTTTACAACACATATTTCGGGATCGGAATGATGTGCGGAGTCGGCGGCAGCGTTCTCTTTGGGTTTTCCAGAGGACGCGGCGATGAAAAACGCGCCAGAAGTTATTTTACGGCGGCACTCTGTGTGGTGCTTGCTCTGTCAGCAGTCTTTCTGATATTGGGAAGAATCTTTTTCAACCCGCTGATTACTTTTATGGGAAATACCCCGCTCTTAAATGAATACACCGTGCCTTACGGAACTGTGCTCACAACAGCGGCTCCCATGTTTGCCCTGTCTTCATTCCTTCAGGCATTCGTCCGAAATGACGGTGCGCCGAAGCTTGCCATGGCGGGCGTGATTAGTGGAGGCGTCACCAATGTGATCCTGGATTATGTATACATTTTTATCATGAAATGGGGAATGGGAGGTGCGGCGCTGGCGACAGCCACTGGAACGACACTCACGGTGCTGATCCTCGCAAGCCATTTTTTCTCGAAAGATAACCACTTGAAGCTGGAATTTAGCGATGTGTGGAGACGGGTGCCGGAGGTGCTCGGAAATGGGCTCGCAAGCTTTATTCTGGAGATTTCCAACGGCTTCGTGATGCTGCTGTTTAACCGCCAGCTCCTCGCTTACGTGGGAGAGATGGGAATCACGGTCTATGGAATCATCACGAACACCGCGCTTGTGGCATCGTCCATTTCCAACGGTATCGCTCAGGCAGTACAGCCGCTGCTCTCCGCAAACTTTGGCGCGGGAAACCTGAAGAGAGTCGGCGAGGCGAGAAAACTGGGAGTCCGGACCGGATTTGCCGCAGGCTTCATATTCACTGCGATCGGCATGCTGATCCCGGTACAGTTGTCTTATCTGTTTCTGGACCCGACACCGGAGATCCTCACAATGGCGGTCCCGGCGATCCGGCTGTATTTCCTCTGCTTCTTAGTCAGCGAGTGGAACATCATCAGCGGAATGTATTTCCAGTCTACTGTGAGACCGCGGTTTTCTTTAACGATCACACTGCTCCGCGGAGTGATCTTAAACAGCGTGTTCGTGTTCCTTCTCCCGGCACTCTTCGGTGTAGACGGAATCTGGCTTACGGTGACTGTATCAGAGTTCATCACGGCGGGCGTTGCGTTTGTGCTTATGAAAAGGGAAAAACATTAATATATTAAAAATATGTAAACAACAGACTCAGGGATCTTTGAGAAAAAGGATTTCGGATTCCGTTGTTTATTTTTTCATTGCCGCGTTCCCAGAAGAACCTTCCGGTGGCAGGTTTTGCAGGTGTATCTGGAAGAAACAGGAGACAAATTCGTTAAACTTATTTCAATTGACACTATAACGGCCTATTGGTAAAATGGAGATAGCGACATTAAATAAAGAAAGAAGAGGAGAATAATATGACGATCAGAATCGGAATTATGGGTTATGGAAATCTTGGACGCGGCGTTGAGTGCGCCATCAAACAGAATCCGGATATGGAGCTTGCGGCAGTATTTACAAGAAGAGATCCGAAAAATGTAAGGATCCTGACCGAAGGCGCAAAGGTTTACCATGCGGACGAAGTGAAGCATATGACAGATAAGATCGATGTCCTGATCCTTTGCGGCGGAAGTGCGACAGATCTTCCGGTGCAGACACCGGAGTATGCGAAATATTTCACTGTAGTGGACAGCTTTGACACACACGCGAGAATTCCGGAGCACTTTGCAGCTGTCGATGCAGCGGCAAAGGAAGCAGGAAATGTAGCAGTGATCTCCGCAGGCTGGGATCCGGGTATGTTCTCCTTAAATCGTGTATACGCAAATGCGATTCTCCCGGATGGTAAAGACTATACATTCTGGGGCAAAGGTGTAAGCCAGGGACATTCCGACGCGATCCGCCGCATTGATGGCGTGAAGGACGCGAGACAGTATACAGTCCCGGTTGAGAGTGTACTGGAGAGAATCAGAAACGGCGAGACTCCGGAACTCACAACAAGAGAGAAACACACAAGAGAATGCTATGTTGTTGCCGAAGAGGGTGCTGATCTTGCACGCATCGAAAAAGAGATCGTAACGATGCCGAACTACTTCTCCGACTATGATACAACGGTTCATTTCATCAGCGAGGAGGAGATGAAGCGCGACCATTCCACACTTCCGCACGGCGGTTTCGTGATCAGAAACGGAAAGACCGGATGGAATCAGGAGAATACACATGTGATCGAGTATCGTCTGAAACTGGATTCCAACCCGGAGTTCACTTCCTCCGTGATCGTTTGCTGTGCCCGCGCCGCAGTCCGCATGAAGCAGGAGGGAATGAGCGGATGCAAGACCATTCTTGATATTCCGCCGGCATACCTTTCCGCAAAGAGCGGAGAGGAACTCAGAAAGAATCTCCTGTAATCATAAAAAGAACCTTTAAAGGCGGCGAAAAAGTCTGCCTTTGATCAATCATACCTCCGCCCTGTGTCCGCAGCCGACAGATACAGGGCGGAAGTATCAATCGCCATGCATTCAGAGAAGATTGCAAACGGGCTCTGGTGTATGGCGGATTTTGTAGAGGGTGAAGATATGACACTTAAGAAGAATCATCCGGCAGGCTACAACGGGATCACGGACGGTGTGATCTGGCAGCAGCTTCTGCTCTTTTTCTTTCCGATCCTGTTCGGGACATTTTTCCAGCAGCTTTACAACACGGCAGATGCCATGATCGTTGGAAAATTCGTTGGAAAAGAAGCACTTTCCGCGGTAGGAGGTACGACAGGAACGCTGATCAACCTGTTAGTTGGTTTCTTCGTCGGAATGTCCTCCGGCGCGGCCGTTGTCGTATCCCAGTTCTATGGGGCGAAGGAAGACCAGCAGGTGCAGAAATCGGTCCACACAGCGTTCTGTCTGGCGCTGGCCGGCGGTGTGGCACTCTTAGTGATCGGTGAGATCTTCACTCCGGCTGCGATCCGGGCCATGGGTGCTCCCGAAGAGATCCTCGGATATTCTGTGACATACCTCAGAATCTATTTTCTGGGTATCATCGGAAACCTGGTCTATAACATGGGCGCTGCGATCCTGCGAGCTGTGGGAGACTCGAAGAGACCGCTGTATTTCCTGATCGCGAGCTGCCTGACGAATATTGTCCTGGACCTGCTCTTCGTTGTCTGTCTGCACCTGGAAGTTGCCGGTGCGGCGCTTGCAACGATCATGTCCCAGCTCTTATCGGCAGCGCTGGTTATGGTAACGTTGATCCGGACGAAGGAGTCTTACCGGTTTAGCCTGAAAGAACTTCGGGTGGAACCGATGCTTTTAAAAAAGATTATAAAGATCGGTCTCCCGGCAGGACTGCAGTCCATGATGTACTCGATTTCCAACATCCTGATTCAGGCAAACATCAATGGATACGGAACGAATACGATCGCCTCCTGGGCAGTTTACGGAAAGATTGACGGTATTTTCTGGATGACCATGGATGCCATGGGAATCTCCGTGACGACCTTTGCGGGCCAGAATTTCGGTGCGGGTAAGATCAGGCGTTTAAAAAAGGGAACCTATGTGGGACTTCTCATGTCGACAATCATTACGGCGGCACTCGGCCTGTTTATGTTTACGGCGGGACCGGTTCTGATCAGTCTCTTTACGAACGATGTGGATGTTATGGCTGAGAGCATGAACATCCTTTGCTTCCTGGTACCGTTCTGGTTCTGCTATATCTGTGTCAATGTATATCCGTGTACTCTGCGCGGTGTGGGCGATGCCCTGGTTCCGATGCTGATCATCTGTGTCGGTACATGTATCCTGCGTGTAATCTGGGTATTCGGCGCAGGCGCAGTCCATCCGGGACTGTACACGACGCTGACGAGTTATCCGTTAAGCTGGAGTATCACTTCGCTGGCATTTATAGTATACTATTACCGATTCAGCGCAATGCGGAAGTTAAATAAGCTGATCGAAGATTAAGGACAGATCTGGGCACCCGGTGTGCAGATGATGAGAACGAAATAAAAAGTATGGACATTCTATTTGATTTTAAAGAAAAAAACGGGGGCGCTTGTGTGACAAAACTTTTGGCACCAGGCGCCGTCTGCGTGGTGCCGGAAGTTCTTGACGGACTGCCGGTAACGGAACTCGCAGACAAGGTATTTTCCGGAAGTGCAGTGGAGAAAGTCTATCTTCCACGGACACTCCTACGGATCGGAAGATATGAATTTTATGGCTGCGAAAAACTTCAGGAGATTCATTTTTACGGATCGCTCCGCGAAGTCGGCGGTGGTGTGCTTACGGGCTGCCGGAATATAAAAAGTCTGACGGTCCATATGGACACAGCTGAGGAGTCTGCACTCAGGGATTTCGTGACGGAGATCAACGAACGGGTCATGGTTCACGTGTTCATGCAAGGCGGACAAAAGAGAGAAATGACCGGGGCGGATACAGACTTTGAGAGAATAGCGCTTACGACAAATGTTTTAGAGGAAGAGAATGGGGAGACGGAGTGTGCGCGCCTGATCTTTCCGGACTACTACGATGAGGCGGTGGAGAATACGCCGGCGCGGATCACGGTATCCAATATCCACGGAACAGGGCAGAAGTACAGGTACTGTTTTGAGGGGCGGAAGTTCCGATTTGACAGATATGATAAACTGTTTGTGTATGAAAAGGTTGAGGAATCCGTCCTCATGGCATCGAAAATCGCGGTGAACCGGCTGCGGTATCCGAAAGGGCTGTGGGAGAGCGCAAAAAAGGAATACGAAAAGTTCCTTCTGGAGAATCTTTATGAAGTACTTCTCGGCAGCCTCGAGGACCCGGAGACGGTAAAATGGCTGGCAGGGCAGTACCTGACACCGGAAAAGAATCCGCTGACTGCGGATGAAATTTCCGGATTGATCACGGAAGTGTCGAAAAGACATCTGCCGGAGTTTTCCGGGATGTTTATGGAGATACAGAGGAAGAAATTCGGTGTTAAGAAGAAAAGCTTTGATTTATGATAGAAGATAGAGGGTAAGGAGGTTGAAACTCTTCATGAGAGAAGATGCGGCATGGTCGCCGATCCTCAGGGAACAGGGCGCACTGGAGGAGCTGGCGGCGATCGGTATCGAGATCATACGGAATGCGAGGAACGAGCTGTATCTTTCCATGCGTTTTCTTGACGTTGCCTTAAATGGTCTGTTCCCGGTGGCGGATAGCAGCGTAAAGGGAATCGGGACAGATGGAACCTTATTATCCTTTGAGACGGGATATATCTGTGGCTGGTACCGGAGAAATCCTGTTTATGTAAACCGAATGATCCTGCATGAGACATTCCACTGTCTCTTTGTCCATCCATGGTCGAGGAAAAAGCGGGCGGAAGAATACTGGAATCTGGCCTGTGATATCGCGGTGGAATCCCTGATCGACGGAATCCATAAGCCGTGCGTCCATCTGCCGATGTCACCGGTGCGGGCGGAATTTTACGGACGTCTTAGGAAAAAGATCAAGGTATTGAATGCTGAGAGTATCTATCACGCAATGCAGGAGATGAATCTTTCTGAGATCGAATATGAACGGCTCTGCAGGGAATTCTGCCGTGACGATCATTCCGGATGGGAGAAGGAGGACGAGAAGAAGTCCCCGAATCCCAACCGGAACCGGAAAAATGACTGGGATGACAAGCGGGAGAAGATGCAGGCGGAGATGGAGGCGTTCTCCAACGAGGCGGCGGATGACTCCAAGGAGCTGATGGACCAGCTTGCGGTGGAGAACCGGGAACGGTATGATTACCGGAAATTTTTGCGAAAGTTTTCGGTACTGAAGGAGACCGTCCAGATCGATCCCGACGCGTTTGACTATGTGTTTTATCATTACGGCATGCAGTTATATGGAAACATGCCGCTGATCGAGCCTCTTGAGACGAAGGAGGTCCGGCGGATCGAAGATTTTGTGGTCGTCATCGACACGTCGATGTCGTGTTCCGGGGAGCTTGTGAAGAAATTTCTGGAAGAGACCTATGGGGTGCTGGCCCAGTCGGAGAGCTTCTTCAAAAAGGTCAATATCCATATCCTGCAGTGCGATGATAAGGTCCGTCAGGATGTGAAGATCGAAAAAGAAGAGGATCTTCGCAATTATATGGATCACATGGAGCTTCACGGCATGGGAGGAACGGATTTCCGCCCGGCATTCCTGCATGTAGATCAGATGATCAAGGCGGGAAAGTTCAGCAGGCTGAGGGGACTCATCTATTTTACGGACGGATATGGGACATTCCCGGTGAAAATGCCGCCATATGACACGGCCTTCGTGTTTATGCGAGATAATTATACTGACGCGGACGTTCCGCCGTGGGCGATGAAGGTGATTCTGGATCCGGAGTCGATGGAAGATGTCGGGAAAGTGTTGGATGGGAGATAAAAAATGAACATCAAGCGTGCAAAACAGGAAATTAAAAATACGATACAGGTGTACCTGACAAAAAATGAACACGGGGAGTATGAGATCCCGTCCATGCGGCAGCGTCCGGTGCTGCTCATTGGACCTCCGGGAATCGGAAAGACCCAGATCATGGAGCAGGTAGCGAGAGAGTGCGGGATCGGTCTTGTTTCCTATACGATCACACATCACACGAGACAGAGTGCCATCGGGCTCCCGTTTATCTCTGAGAAGACTTACGGTGAACAGAATGTCCATGTGACGGAATATACCATGAGTGAGATCGTCGCGGCGATCTACAATAAAATCGAAGACACAGGGCTCCTGGAGGGACTTCTCTTCATCGATGAGATCAACTGCGTTTCCGAGACACTGGCCCCGGCCATGCTGCAGTTTTTGCAGTATAAGACTTTCGGAAATCATAAGATCCCGGATGGCTGGATCATCGTGGCAGCAGGAAACCCGCCGGAATACAATAAATCCGTGCGGGAATTCGATATCGCGACCTTAGACCGTATCAAAAAGATCGATGTGGAGGCGGATTTTGAGGTCTGGAAAGAGTACGCGAAGCAGGCGGATATCCATCCGGCGATCCTTTCATTCCTCACCGCAAAACCGCAGTGCTTTTATCAGGTGGAGACAACTGTGGAGGGCAAGATTTTTGCGACACCTCGTGGGTGGGAAGATCTCTCCGGATTTTTAAAGGTCTGCGAGAAGGTGGATCTTGTCTGTGACCGGGAAGTTGTAGTGCAGTACATTGAGCATCCCCGGATCGCAAAAGATTTCGCGAACTATCTGGAATTATATAAGAAGTATCAGGCGAGATACCAGATCGATGAAGTTCTGGAAGGAAAGCGCAACGAGCGTCTGATGGAGCAGGCGGCGAAGGCGCCGTTTGATGAGAAGCTTTCCATCATCAGCCTGATTTTGGCGAAGCTTGATGTGGAATTTAAGGCTTATGCGCAGAAAGAGGATTATCTGGAAGTGCTGTTTGGGGAGCTGAAAGCATTCAAGAGAAGCTTGGAAGATAAAACGGAGGCAGGAGAAATGGCAGCATCCAGAGAGATCAGCCAGGATCCGGTCAAAATGAAGAATACCGGAAACGATGCGGAGAAGATAGATACAGTGCCGCAGACTCAGACGCCGGTCGATATTTTCGCACACCAGATCGAGACCTTCACCGCGGCAGCTGAGCAGAAACAGAAAGCCGGTCTTCTCACAAGACAGGAAAAATATCGCTGTGCCGATATCGCTGCGGATATGAACCGATATCTCCAGACTGTGAAAGCGGAGCTTTTATCGGATGGTGACGAGATTTTCGGCCGGTTTCGGGAGCTGTTCGTGGAAGAACGGACAGAGCTTGAGGATCTGTGCGCTCATGCCGGACAGACACTGGAGTACGCCTTCGATTTCATGGAAGGAACTTTCGGCAGCAGCCAGGAGATGGTGGTGTTTATCACGGAACTCAACTCCAGCGCCCCGGCAGTGCGGTTCTTACAGGAAAATGAGTGTGAACGATATTTTGAATACAATAAGAATCTGCTGTTTGATGAGAGACGGGCAGATATTTTGAGCAGACTGGACAGACTCGGAGCATTTTAATTGGAAAGGAAAGTGATCATATGGAATACGAAGGAACCGTATACCGCCCGCCGAGCGAGGCGAGAAGCTTAATTATCCAGGTGACTGTGGGCTGTGCCCATAACCGGTGCACGTTCTGCAATATGTACCGGGTGAAAAAATTCCGAGTGCGGACAAAAGAGGAGATCATGAGAGATCTCGATGAATGCCGTGATTACTACGGACCGTATGTCAGCCGCGTATTCTTTGCGGACGGTGATGCACTGGTGGTAAAGACAGAACTTCTTTTAGAGCTTTTAGCCTATGTCCACAAAAATTTCCCGTATGTGGAGCGGATCACCTCCTACGGGACTGCAAAGGATGTTCTGGCAAAGTCTGAGGAAGATTTAAAAGCCCTGGCGGCAGCAGGACTCGAGATGGTCTATATCGGAGCGGAATCCGGCGATGACCGTGTTCTGGAGCATATCCATAAGGATGTGACGGCGGCCCAGATCGCGGCGGCGGGACAGAAATTGAAGCGCTGCGGCATCAAGACCTCTGTGACGCTGATCTCCGGCCTCGGCGGAAGAAAAGGGATCCGGGAACATGCCATCAAGTCGGCGGAGCTGATCAACCAGATGAATCCGGAGTATGCCTCCTTCCTGACACTGCGCCTCTATGAGGGGACTCAGATGAATGAGGAAGTAAAACGCGGGGAAATGGAGCTTATCACCCCGGACGAGATCGTGGAGGAAATGGAGCTGTTTTTAACGCACATCGATTCTCCCGGAACGATCTTCCGGACAAACCACGCGTCCAACTATGTAGTGCTTGCGGGAACTTTTAACGAAGATATTCCGAAAATGCTGGCACAACTGGAGGACGCAAAGAAAAAACAGCGTTACCGCCTTGAAGAGTGGCGCAGACATATTTAAGTGAGAAGAACAGAGAAAACAGTCCCGCGGGCTTTCTGGACGCTTAGAACGGCAGAAAAATGGCTCGCGGGATATGCCTTTTCAGGGCCTTTCCGTGATGATCCCGGAGGGGACTCTTCTTGTAGATTGTATTCAAAAAACAACAATATATAGTTTTGAATCATGAATTTTTCACCATATATATGGTTTTGGTATATCATATTTATATAGCAGTACTCCTTGCAATCCGGGAACAATACAGTTATAATAGAATCGTTCTCGCGTGAGTGACTAAAAATAACGTGGCGGGAACATGACATGACCGCCTTAGGAGACTCGTGGCGGCAGGTCCGACAGATCAATCATAAAATATCTAAATCAGATAAAATTTCTGTATAATTCTGAAAAAGCAAACTGTATATACAACCAAGAAAACTATCAGCAACTGAAATGTACATGCCTGAGGTCGGCCGGTAAATGCGCGGACCTGTAGGTCAGCTGTGTTTTTTAACAGAATAGACAGAAGAAAAAAACAGGCAACGGCAGTTGTGCGTAAAGCGGACAATTCTGCCAACACAATGAAATGAAACGGGGAATCAGGGATGAAGATCATCAAAAGAAACGGAGCGGAGGAAAGTTTTGATACGCTCAAGATCGTAAATGCGGTCCAGAAGGCGTGCAACGCCACAGAAAATGCCTATCTGGCACCGGAACAGCTTACGGATATCGCAGATTATGTAGAGTACAAGTGCAATAAGCTGGGACGTGCTGTGTCTGTAGAAGAGATCCAGGATATGGTCGAGAACCAGTTAATGGCGATCGGTGCTTTTGCGATTGCGAAAAATTATGTGCGCTACCGCTATGACCGCTCTCTGGTGCGGAAAGCAAATACGACGGACAACCGGATCCTGTCCCTGATCGAGTGCAATAACGAAGAGGTTATGCAGGAAAATTCCAACAAGAATCCGACGGTCAACAGCGTGCAGCGTGACTATATGGCTGGAGAGGTCAGCAAGGATCTCACGAGAAGACTTCTTCTTCCGGAGGATATCGTTGAGGCGGATAAGCAGGGAATCATCCACTTCCACGACTCCGACTATTTTGCACAGCATATGCACAACTGCGATCTTGTAAACCTGGAGGATATGCTGCAGAACGGCACCGTGATCAGCGAGACATTGATCGAGCGTCCGCACAGCTTCTCCACAGCCTGCAACATCGCGACCCAGATCATCGCTCAGGTTGCCAGCAACCAGTACGGCGGACAGAGCATCAGCCTTGCGCACCTCGCTCCGTTCGTTCAGGTATCGAGAGTGAAGATCCGTCAGGAAGTGATCGGCGAGATGAAGGATCTTGGGATTGCAGTGACAGAGGATCAGATCGATAAGCTCACGGAGGAGCGTCTCCGCAGAGAGATCACGAAGGGAATCCAGACGATCCAGTATCAGGTCGTAACACTTCTTACCACAAATGGACAGGCACCGTTCGTTACCGTTTATATGTACCTCGACGAGGCAAAGAATCCGCAGGAGAAAAAAGACCTGGCGATGATCATCGAGGAGACCTTAAAACAGAGATATCTCGGCGTTAAAAATGAAGCCGGCGTATGGATCACACCGGCATTCCCGAAGCTGATCTATGTGCTCGATGAGGACAATATCACTCCGGATGCGCCGTATTACTATTTAACGGAGCTTGCGGCAAAATGTACCGCAAAGCGCATGGTTCCGGATTATATCTCCGCGAAGAAGATGCGGGAATTAAAGGGCGATGTGTATACATGTATGGGCTGCCGTTCCTTCCTGACCCCGGACCGTTCCTATGTAAAAGGAAACCTTGCGAATGCAGGAAACTACCGGGAAGGCGAGCGCAAGTATTATGGCCGCTTCAATCAGGGCGTTGTAACGGTAAACCTTGTTGATATCGGACTCAGCGCAAGAAAAGACATGAACAGGTTCTGGGAGATTTTTGATGAGAGAATGGAGCTCTGCCACCGCGCAATGCGCTGCCGCCACGAGAGATTAAAAGGAACCTTATCCGATGCGGCTCCGATCCTCTGGCAGTATGGCGCTCTTGCCCGCTTAAAGAAAGGCGAGACCATCGACAAACTCCTCTATGACGGATATTCCACACTTTCTCTGGGCTATGCAGGTCTCTGGGAGTGTGTATACAGCTTAATTGAGAAGAAATTAACTGAGCCGGAAGGAAAGAAACTCGGTCTTGAGATTATGCAGAAGTTAAACGACTACTGCACGAAGTGGAAAGAGGCGGAGAATATCGATTACAGTATCTATGGAACCCCGCTGGAGTCCACGACTTACTCCTTCGCGAAGAGCCTTCAGAGACGTTTCGGCATCGTAAAGGGCGTAACCGACAGAAACTACATCACGAACAGCTACCATGTGCATGTAACGGAGCCGATCGACGCCTTCAGCAAGTTAAAATTAGAGTCTGAATTTCAGGCACTGTCCCCGGGCGGAGCGATCAGCTACGTGGAAGTTCCGAACATGCAGGATAATATCCCGGCTGTTCTTCAGGTCATCCGCTACATCTACGACAATATCATGTACGCGGAGTTAAATACGAAGAGCGATTACTGTCAGGTATGCGGCTACGACGGCGAGATCAGGATCATCGAGGATGACGGAAAGCTCGTATGGGAATGCCCGCACTGCGGAAACCGTGATCAGAGCAAGCTCAACGTTGCGAGACGTACCTGCGGATACATCGGAACACAGTTCTGGAATCAGGGCAGAACACAGGAAATTAAGGAAAGGGTACTGCACCTGTAATGAATTACGGAGAGATCAAAACATGTGATATTGCAAACGGTGAGGGAGTCCGCGTATCTCTCTTCGTGTCCGGCTGTACACATCACTGTAAAAACTGCTTTAATGATGTGGCATGGGATTTCGGATATGGAAAGCCATTTACGGAAGAGACGGAAGAGATGCTTATAAAGGCATTGGAGCCGGATTTTGTGGATGGATTATCGCTTCTTGGCGGAGAACCCTTTGAGCCGGAGAACCAGCGGGCACTTCTCCCGTTCTTAAAGAAAGTGCGCGAGAGATTCCCGAAGAAAAATATCTGGTGCTATACGGGATACCTTTTCGATAAAGATCTCCTCGGAGAGAGCCGGGCGAGATGTGAGTGTACGGATGAGATGCTGAGCCTGATCGACGTTCTCGTGGACGGCGAGTTTGTCCAGGACCTCTACAGCGTGGCGCTGGCATTCCGCGGTTCAGAGAACCAGAGAATCATCGACGTGAAAAAATCCCTGGAAACAGGGGAGATCGTCTGGCATGATTTGGTGAGCCGGGGGATCTCGATGAAGTTTAATTAGAATATAAAGCTATATATAGAAAAGATCCGGCAGTTGGGTTGTTTTACAGGGATTTTTGATTCTGTAAGACAACTTGACTGCCGGATTTTTTTTGATGTAATAGGAAATTCCGAGAAATTCCCTGTCTCACAAAAGGCACTAACGTGCCAATGATGCACACTCGCGCGAAGATGTAGATTGTCGCAAGTGACCGCGCGGATGTGCCAAGGTGCAAATTCCGGTCGACCTGGGGAATATGCAGCCAAGGCACCTCTTTTTTATAAAATCTGTAGTGCAGGTAAGGACATCATGTGAAAAATGAAGTCTGGATATGGCATCTGGATAGGCTTAGAGCTGCCGCCGCTCTTGACTTTTTAAGATTAGTCCTGTATACTAATATAGTTCTAAATAGAACAGTTCACTTTTGAACCAGAGGTGATACACATGAAATTTGTTGATTTTATGGCGGACAGCCGGGATTTCTACACGGGGCTCATTGATCCGGTCTGCAAAAAATATGGGATGACCCAGATGGAATTCAATATTCTGCTGTTTCTCGCCAACAATCCGGAGTGCGACACCGCCGCCCAGATTATCAGGAAGCGGGCGTTCACAAAGTCCCATGTCTCCATGTCTGTCCGCTCATTAGAAGAGCGCGGACTGCTCACAGGGGAATACCATGGGACGGACCGGAGGACGATCCATCTGAAACTTACGGACGCTGCTGCGCCGATGGTCTCTGACGGAAAAAACGTCCAGAAACGGGCCGCCGAGATCATCTGCCGCGGATTCTCCCCGGAAGAGCACCGGATGCTGTTCGAACTTATGAACCGGATCAATTCAAACATCTCAGATTACAGGAAAGAAGGAAAGCTGCATGAATAACAGTAAAGAATTTCTTGGGACAGAGCCGATCGGAAAGCTTCTTTTCAAGCTTGCCGTTCCATCTGTCATCGCACAGATCGTCAACATGCTGTACAACATTGTTGACCGGATCTACATTGGACATATCCCGGGAAGCGGAAGTCTCGCCCTGACCGGTGTCGGTGTCTGCCTGCCGATCATTATGGTGGTCTCCGCCTTCGCGGCCCTCGTCGGCTCCGGCGGCGCGCCGAGAGCGTCGATCTTTATGGGAAAAGATGATATGGATTCCGCGGAGAAGATTCTCAGCGGCTGTTTTACGGTTCAGATCATCATTTCTGCGATCCTGACAGCAGTCTTACTGTTGTTTGGCCGCTCTATGCTCTTGACTTTTGGAGCCAGTGAAAACACCATCGACTATGCCGTTGATTACATGAGTATTTACGCTGTCGGAACGATCTTTGTCCAGATGACGCTGGGGATGAACATGTTCATCACGGCCCAAGGATTTTCAAAGACCAGTATGCTGACGGTTACCATCGGCGCTGTCTGCAATATTATTCTGGACCCGATCTTTATCTTCGGGCTTGGCATGGGCGTAAAGGGCGCGGCTCTCGCGACGATCATCTCTCAGGCAGTATCCTGCGGCTGGGTTCTCGCGTTCCTGACCGGAAAGAAGACCTTCTTACGGATCAAAAAGGAGTATTTAAAGCCGGTTCCGTCTATCGTTCTCCCGTGTCTGGCTCTGGGCCTCTCCACATTTGTGATGCAGTCCAGCGAGAGCGTTATCTCCGTATGCTTTAACTCTTCCCTGTTAAAATACGGCGGGGATCTGGCGGTGGGTGCCATGACGATCCTCACAAGCACGATGCAGTTCGCAATGCTGCCGCTTCAGGGAATCGGACAGGGCGCACAGCCGATCATGAGCTATAACTACGGAGCGAGAAATATCGACCGTATGAAGAAGACATTCAAGCTCCACCTCGTGATTTCACTGATCTATTCCACGTTGTTCTGGCTCTTTGTCCAGCTTTTCCCGGCAACCTTCGCGGGAATCTTCAGCTCCGACCCAGAACTCGTTTCCTTCACTGCAGGTGCACTCCGGATCTATTGCGGTGCAATGTTCCTCTTTGGAATCCAGCTTGCCTGCCAGATGACCTTTGTTGCCATCGGATATGCAGTATGCTCGATCATCGTGGCGGTTGTGCGTAAATTCGTGCTTCTGCTCCCGTTGATCTTCATCGTTCCGATGTTCGTCAGCAACAAGACCATGGGTGTCTACATGGCGGAGCCGATCGCGGATGCGATTGCGGTGACGTTTACGGCGATTATTTTTGCGATCCAGTTCAGAAAGGCACTGCGAAATATTGATGGAACAAAGAAAGCGACGGCATAACGTCTATGGGAAAAGACAGTATTAGCCGTTAGAAAATCCAGGAAGGAAAATCAGAATGCTGATGCGGTTGTCACATACCCATAAAAATAAGTAATATAAAAGGTCGAACATTTCAAATCCCATTACGAATTTGAAACGTTCGACCTTAATTCTTTTACGAATAAAAATCCAATTTATCCTGCACTAATCTGAAATACAAATTGACGGAACAGGAAATGCTCGTTTATTCCGGACAAACGATCTTACCAGCCACCGCACAAGCTGCAGCGGTTCTCGGTGATGCCAGATAGATCTGTACCTTGGAGGTTCCCATACGTCCTAAGAAGTTACGGTTATTGGTTGCAACGACGCGTTCGCCGTCTGTCAGGATACCGCCTGCGCGTCCGCAGCAGAGTCCACAGCCCGGATGGGTGATCATAGCGCCTGCCTCAGCCAGGGTCTCGAGAATGCCGAGATCAGCAGCCTGTTTGTAGATCTTGCGGCTTGCCGGAGTCACGATGAGCTTTACAAATTTTGCGACTTTCTTTCCTTTTAAGACTTCCGCAGCCGCAGCCAGGTCCTCAAGACGTCCGTTTGTGCAGGAACCGATAAATACCTGATCGATCTCTGTGCCCTCGAGCTCGCTGACATTGCGGATCTTGTCAACCTGGGACGGACATGCCATGACCGGAACAAAATCCTCAGCGTTGTATTCCATTACGCGGCAGTAATTTGCGTCCGGATCGCCGAAGAGACTCTTCTGATAGTCATTTAATGTCACATCACAGTACTCCGCTGTCTTCTCATCCGGTGTGAACAGAGCGCACTTTGCGCCAGCCTCGATAGCCATATTGGAGATCGTCATGCGGCTTGCGACTGTCATGCTCTCAACTGCGCTTCCGGAGAACTCCAGAGCCTTATAAGTAGCGCCGTCCGCGCCGAGATCACCGATGAGGCGCAGGATCACATCCTTGGACATTACATTCTCCGGCAGCTTTCCGTTGATGACAACTTTGATGGTCTCCGGCACACGGATCCACATGGTTCCGGTTCCTAAGATGCTGGCCATTTCTGTATATCCGATACCGGAAGAGAACGCGCCGACACAGCCGTAGGTCGTTGTGTGGCTGTCTGTACCGAATGCGATATCACCCGGTTTTACATATCCAGCCTCTGTCATCAACTGGTGGCAGATTCCGTCGCTTCTGTGTACATGGGTCATACCGTATTTTGCGGCAAACTCATCACCGACATGGAAATGTCTTGTATCGTCAAGCTGGCTTGCCGGAACAAGGTGGTCGTAGATCAGAACGACTTTATCCGGATCCCACAGCTTCTCAAATCCCATCTCTTTAAATTTCTCCGCCACGAACGGAATAAAAATGTCGTGGATCATGACGCGGTCAACATTTACGGTCACGATATCGCCCGGCTTTACGGACCTGCCGGTATTATGTTCAACGATCTTCTCAATTACAGTCTTTCCCATTTCGTTTTCCTCCCCTTCAGTCCAAACCATTCAGCTTGCGCATGGCTTTTACAAGGCCGCCTGCGCGGATAATGTCCATCAGGTTCTCAGGAAGAGATGCGATCGGGTACTCTTTTCCGTTGTAGTCGATGTGCTCGTTCATCACAACGGATACGGTATCGCCCTCTTTGATGTCATCGTAGAGTGTCGGCTGTTCGATTAAGAGCAGACCGTTGTTGATGGAGTTGCGGAAGAAGATCCTCGCAAAGGATTTCGCGATCACGCACTGGATTCCCAACGCTTTGATGATCTCCGGTGCCTGCTCCCTTGAAGAGCCGCAGCCAAAGTTCTTTCCGGCAACGATGATGTCACCGGGCTTGATCTGGGCAGCCAGCTCCGGGCGGAGCGGGGAAAATCCGTACTGTTTCATATCGTCAATGGTTTTTAATGCAAGGTACTCGGTCGGGATAATGATATCGGTGTCGATGTCATCGCCCAGAACCCAGACCTTTCCAGTCATTTTTTCCATGTAAATATCCTCGATTTCTATACAAATATAGTGATCATATTCAAAAATGCATATTGCCGTATCATTCTGGCAAATACCAATAAGTAATTTA
>CAKRNI010000025.1 GCA_934370915.1 uncultured Lachnospiraceae bacterium | reverse complement strand
CTGTTCGCGGGGACGATGCTTAAGATCGCAAAGGAAGAGGGATTTTCCCTTCCGGTGAATACCTTTCTATATGAGAAACTGAAAGAATTGGAGGGAGCAGTGGAATAAATGACGATCGTGGTAATCGACGGCCAGGGGGGAAAGATGGGAAAAGGCCTGGTGGAACAGTTAAAGAAATTTTGTCCGGGGGATGAGATTCTTGCGATCGGAACGAACAGCATCGCCACGGCAGCGATGCTGAAGGCCGGCGCGGATGCGGGTGCTACCGGGGAGAACCCGGCGGTAGTCGCAAGCCGCACGGCCGACGTCATTGTCGGCCCCATGGGGATCGTCATTGCCGATTCCCTCATGGGCGAGATCACCCCAAAGATGGCCGTATCCATCGGCCAGAGCCCGGCAAAAAAGGTGTTGATCCCGGTAAACCGCTGTCAGCATTTCGTTGTGGGCTGTCGGGACGTTTCGATGGGAGAGTATGTGAAGCTTGCGGTGGAGGAAGTTTTGAAGATCCGCCGTGGAGAGCTGTAAAGGAACCCGTGAGGCTCTTTTTTTCATAATTTCCGGCCTGTCCGCATACACTGAGATGTATGTGGAAAGGAGAGTCTGCCATGAGGAAAAATGTGCATCCGGGGTCGACGACGGTGATTGGGGCGCAGCTGCTGATCCTTTTTATCCTGACAGTTTCGCTGTGTGTCCAGAGCAGGAAAGCGGCGGCGGAGAATACATACGCGGTGATGGAGGAGAGCGGTGAAGGAAGTCCGGCGGGAGAAGCCGGGGACGCGGAAGATGCACAAAAGAAGAAGTACATCCACTGGGTGGAGTTTCAGGTGCCGGCAGACGTGATGGAGAAGGCGTTTCATCTGGATATGGGGACGGTACAGGAGAAGACACATTTAAACTGGGTGGAGCTGCTCGCGTATCTCGGGGCAAAGTACGGCGGCAATTTCGAGCTGTTCAGGCAGGCGGATCTCGATGCGGTGGTGGAGAAATTAAAGTCCGGGGCGGCAATGGAAGAGATCGCGAAGGATATGAAATATTATGCCTATTACAGGGAGGCGTACGGGGCGGTTTTAGACGGCATGGTTGGGTATTTTGAGCAGGAGACCGGCAGTGATAAGGTATGGCTCACGAAGTATGGTCTGAAGGCATTCTCTCCCATCGCCAAAAATTTTCCCTACAGCGATTTCGATGATTTCGGCGCGTCCCGTTCCTACGGGTTTAAGCGGAAACATCTGGGTCACGACATGATGGGGCAGGTGGGAACACCGGTGATCGCGGTGGAGTCCGGATATGTGGAAGCGCTGGGCTGGAACCGGTACGGCGGATGGCGGATCGGGATCAGGAGCTTCGATAAAAAGCGGTATTACTATTACGCCCATCTGCGCCAGAATTATCCATATCAGTCGGATCTGAAAGAGGGCAGTATCGTGACGGCGGGAGATGTGATCGGGTATCTCGGCCGGACCGGATACAGCACCACGGAGAATACCAACAACATCACGACCCCGCACCTTCATTTCGGGCTCCAGCTTATCTTTGACGAGTCACAGAAAGAAGGAAACAACGAGATCTGGATCAACTGCTACGAGCTCGTGAAGTTCCTGCGGCTGAACCAGAGCGAGACGGTGAAGGTGGATGGAACAAAGGAGTGGACGAGAGTATATGGTATGAAGGATCCGGGAATCCCGGGAGAAGGAGAGCAGCAGGAAACGTTTGCGCAGTCAGAACCAGACGGGAGTTTCGCGCCCGAAGGCAAGGAGAATGAAATAAAAGAATAAAACCTTGAAATCTTCCCATAATAATCAAGGTAAGGAAGTTCCGGTATCACTTTCCGGAACTTTTTTCTTTAACAAAAAATGAAAGGGTGAGATTCATGAAAGATCAGGTCTTTGGCGTTCTGCAGCGGATCGGCCGGTCGTTTATGCTGCCGATCGCGCTGCTGCCCGCGGCGGGACTGCTGCTTGGGATCGGCGGTTCCTTCGCGAACACCACGATGCTTGAAACCTACGGGCTCACACGGATCCTGGGACCGGGAACCTTCTGGAACGCGCTGTTTACGGTGATGAGCCGGGCGGGAGATATCGTATTTGCGAACCTCCCGATCCTGTTCGCCATGGGCGTTGCCATCGGAATGGCAAAAAAAGAGAAGGAAGTCGCGGCACTGGCGGCGGTCATCTCATTTCTCGTCATGCATGCCTCCATCGGGGCGATGATCGCAGTGAACGGTGGAACGGACGGCTTAAAAGAGGGGGCAGGTGCCATGGTGGCGGGAATCCGGTCCCTGCAGATGGGCGTGTTCGGCGGGATTCTTGTGGGTCTTGGGACCGCATGGCTCCATAATAAATATTACAGGATCGAGCTCCCTCAGGTGCTTTCCTTCTTCGGCGGGACGAGATTTGTCCCGATCGTCAGCGCCCTGTTCTATGTCCTCGTGGGCATTCTCATGTACTTTGTCTGGCCACCGGTCCAGACGGCGATCTCCGGAATCGGCGGCTTCGTACTCCGTTCAGGGTATCCCGGAACATGGTTCTACGGGTTCATGGAACGTGCCCTGATCCCATTCGGCCTGCACCATGTATTTTACATCCCATTCTGGCAGACAGCCGTGGGAGGCACCATGGAGATCGGCGGAAAAATCGTGGAGGGCGCCCAGAACATCTTCTTCGCGGAGCTTGCGGACCCAAAAACGACAAGGTTTTCCGTGGAAGCAACAAGATTTATGGCGGGAAAATTCCCATTGATGATCTTCGGACTTCCGGGGGCGGCTCTCGCCATGTACAGGGCGGCTCTGCCGGAAAAGAAGAAGGAAGTATCGGGACTTCTCCTCTCTGCGGCACTGACCTCCATGCTTACCGGGATCACAGAACCTCTGGAGTTTACATTCCTGTTTACAGCCCCTCTGCTCTACGGGATCCACTGCGTATTTGCGGGATTGGCGTATATGCTGATGCACATGCTTGATGTGGGCGTCGGAATGACATTTTCCGGCGGACTGATCGACCTGTTTCTCTTTGGAATCTTACAGGGAAACCGAAAGACCGGGTGGCTTTGGATCGTGGTGACCGGTGTGTTTTATTTTCTTATGTATTACGCAGTATTCCTCCTCCTGATCCGGAAGCTGAATTATAAGACTCCGGGACGGGAGACGGGGGTAGCGGCGAAGCTCTATACAAGAAGCGATACAAAACAGAGAAAAGAGGAAAGACAGGGAGCAGCTTCCGGACGGACCGGGACACGTTCCGGAGAGATTTTAAGAGGACTTGGCGGAGCGGAGAATCTCATCGACGTGGACTGCTGTGCCACGAGACTCCGCTGTACCGTAAACGATGAAAAAAAGGTGGACGAGACAGTCCTTAAGAGGACCGGGGCGTCCGGCGTCATCAAAAAGGGAAACGGCGTCCAGATCATCTATGGCCCGCAGGTGTCAGTCATCAAATCCGATCTGGAAGAATATATGGGAAAGCCCGGAGATGAAAAAACGGGATCCGAAAGAAAAAACAGACATGTCATGATCGAAAGTCCGATGACGGGCACGGTCATCCCTCTCGCTAAAGTCCCGGATGAGGCATTCGCCGGAAAAATGATGGGAGATGGCACCGCGATCATTCCGGAAGAAGGCACGGTATGTGCGCCGGCAGACGGGACCGTGACATTCGTGTTCCCCACAAAGCATGCTGTCGGTTTCCGGACCGATGAGGGCTATGAGCTGCTGGTCCATGTTGGGATCGATACGGTATCGCTGTCCGGAGATGGATTTGAGTCCTTTGTGCGGGACGGGGACCGGGTTCATGCGGGAGACAGACTTTTGAACGTGGAGCTTCAGAAAATAAAAGACAGGGTTCCATCACTGGCATCGCCGGTTCTCTTTACGGATCTTCCGGAAAATGTGGAACTGTGCATTTTAAAACAGGGCAGAGTCCGGGCGGGAGAACCTCTCATGGAGCTGCGCATAAAAGATGAGGGAAAAACGGGTACAGTTTGCGCAGGGCGTGAACCGTGACAGGAACGAATGAACTGAAAAAAGAAAGACAGGAAGTGGGTTGATTATGGAGACATTTCAGTATACAATTACAGACGGGATCGGAATTCATGTGAGACCGGCGGGAGAACTGGCGAAGCTTGCAAAAAAATTCCGGTCACAGATTACGATAAAGACAGAGACAAAACAGGCAGATGCCGAAAAACTGATGGCGGTGATGGCTCTTGGTGTCCGGCACGGACAGACGGTCACAGTGGAAGTCTGCGGTGCGGATGAAGAAGAGGCGGCAGAGGCGGTGCAAAAGTTTTTTGAGGCAAAACTGTGAGGCAGATATATGAGCATGGAGATCATCAAAGGAAAATCAATATTAAATAAGGTAGCGATCGGGCCGATCCTTTACCACAGGAAGACGGAAAGTCAGGTGAAGCGCCGCACGGTGGAGAATACCGGGGAGGAGGTCAGCCGGTACGAGGCGGCTGTGGCGTGCGCAAAAGAGGAGCTCAGAACACTTCACCGGAAAGCGTGTGAAGAGGTCGGTGAGACCGGAGCGGCGGTGTTTGAGGTCCACATGATGATGCTTGAGGACGCGGATTACCGGGATTCGGTGCTGAACATCATAAGAAACCAGAAGACGAACGCAGAGTACGCAGCGGCGGTGACGGGAGATAATTTTTACCGCCTGTTTGCCGATATGGATGATGAGTATTTCCGCGCCCGGGCAGCGGATGTAAAAGATATCACGGACCGGCTTATAAAGATCCTTTCCGGCAACGCGGTGGAGTCCGGCTTTCTGACCCGCCCGGTGATCCTTATGGCGGAGGATCTGGCCCCCAGTGAGACGGTACAGCTGGAAAAGGACATGCTGCTGGGATTTATCACGGAACAGGGGTCTCCGAACTCCCACACGGCGATCCTGGCGCGAAGCATGAATATCCCGGCGCTTGTCTCTGTGGCGATAAGGGAGTCCTGGGACGGAAAGATGGCGGTCATCGACGGCGAGACAGGGACACTTTATGTGGATCCGGATGAGAAAACGCTGGCTGTTCTGGAGAACAAGAAGAGGGCGGAGGAGGAGCAGGAACGCCTTCTGCAGGAATTGAAGGACAAAGAGGACATCACTCTGGACGGAACAAAGGTGAAGCTCTACGCCAATATCGGAGATGTGTCGGATGTGGCGGAGGTCTTAAAGAGCAACGCGGCGGGCATCGGCCTGTTCCGGAGCGAGTTTTTGTATCTGGAGAAGAAGACCTATCCGACAGAGGAAGAGCAGTTTGCCGCGTACCGTCAGGTGGCGGAGATGATGGCGGGAAAAGAGGTCATTATCCGCACTCTGGATATCGGTGCCGACAAGCAGGCAGAGTATTTTAAATTAAAGAAGGAAGAAAATCCGGCGATGGGCTACCGCGCGATCCGGATCTGCCTCACAAGACCGGAGATCTTCAAGACCCAGCTTCGGGCGATCTACCGGGCCAGCGCGTTCGGAAAGATCTCGATCATGTTTCCGATGATCGCGTCGCTATGGGAAGTCCGGAAGGCGAAGGAGATCGCGGCATCTGTCCGGGAGGAGCTGAGCGGACAGGGAGTTCCCTTCGGTGATGTGTCGATCGGTATCATGATCGAGACCCCGGCGGCGGCCATCATCAGTGATGACCTTGCAAAAGAGGTGGATTTCTTCAGCATCGGAACCAACGACCTCGTCCAGTATACGCTGGCCATCGACAGACAGAACGAGAAGCTGGATCAATTCTATGATCCGAGACATCCGGCAGTAATGAGGCTGATCCGGTTTGTGGCGGAGAGCGGTCACAGACACGGCTGTACGGTGGGAATCTGCGGCGAGCTGGGAGCGGAGACCGGGCTTACGGAAGAATTCCTGAAAATGGGGATCGACGAGCTTTCAGTGTCCCCGTCCTTTCTTCTGAAGGTGAGAAAGAAGATCCGGGAGACGGATCTAACAAAGTAAAAAAACAGCGCGTCCTGCGCTTGGAGGAGTCATATATGCAGACAGAAAAAAACATGGCAGGTTCTTACGAGATCATCGTTCTGGATCTGGACGGAACGCTGACGAACCGGGACAAGGTGATCACGCCAAGAACAAAGGCGGCGCTTATGAAGGCACAGGAGCGTGGAAAAAAGGTGGTTCTCGCGTCGGGGCGGCCGACCCAGGGCGTGATGCCGCTTGCAAAGGAGCTGTGTTTGGACGGGTACAGCGGCTATATCCTCTCCTTCAACGGTGGGCGGATCATCAACTGCAAGACCGGGGAGACGGTGTTTGCGAGATCCCTGCCGGTTTCTGCCAACAAGAAGATTATCGGACTTGCGGAGGAACATCAGGTCGATATCACCACATATGAGGGCAGCAGGATCATCTCCTCAAATCCGGAATCTCCCTACGCAAAGCTGGAGAGCCGGATCAACGGGATGGAGCTTTTGAAACCGGAGAACATGAAGGAGTACGTAAATTTTGAAGTCCCGAAGTTTCTTATGATGGAGGACGGAGACTACCTTGCGATGGTGGAACCGAAGGTAAAGGCAGCGATGGGAAAGAATTTCAGCGTCTACCGCTCGGATCCGTTCTTTCTTGAAGTACTGCCGAAGGGAATCGATAAGGCCCAGAGTCTGGAACGCCTGCTGGAGGTCCTTGGGCTCACAAGAGAGCAGATGATCGCCTGCGGGGACGGCTACAATGACCTCACGATGATCAGGTACGCGGGACTTGGCGTTGCAATGGAGAACGCGGTCCTTCCGGTGCGGAACGCAGCGGACTATATCACGGCGTCCAACAATGATGACGGTGTCGGGCTGGTTGTGGAGAAATTTATGTTGGCATAGAAAATGGCTGCTTATATTCCAACAGGATATGGCAGCCATAACTCTTTTTGCTTTTTTATGCAGAAACACTGGACTTTTTGAATCTAACGTGTTAAACTGTGATTAGTGCGTTGAACGAAATGATCCATAAAAAATGCAGCAAAAAATTGTTCTGAATTTGCTGCAAATATGAAGCAGAAGGGGTAACAGTAAACATGAATAAGAAAATCAAAACAGATGCAGTTGATCACCTTTTTGAGGCGGTTCTGACATTAAAAACACCGGAAGAGTGCTATGCCTTTTTTGAGGACGTCTGCACGGTGAATGAGTTATTGTCCTTATCTCAGCGTTATGAGGTTGCAAAGATGCTGAGGGAAAAGCGGACATATCTCGATATCGCGGAGAGCACGGGAGCTTCCACCGCGACGATCAGCCGTGTAAACCGGTCTTTAAATTATGGAAGTGACGGATACGATATGGTATTCAAGCGCCTTGGATTCGAGAAGCTCGATGATGGGGACGGCGCTGAGAAATAAGAGAAAGTATTTTAATATGAAAACAAGAAAGACCTTCTGACAGAAGCAAAATGGGGATTGCTTTTGCAGGAAGGTCTTTTTGAATTATTTCTTTTTCTTCGGCGGATTTTCAGCCCGGAGCTCATCGGCCAGTCGCTCGATCATCTGCTTCTTTAAGAACACGTCGAAAGCCAGTTCGCAGATAAACGCGAAGAGCTGCAGCGCTTCCGCATTCTCAGGATCCTCCGATCCCTCCGCGGCAGTGGGGAAGGTCTCCTTCGCTTTCTCGAATTTCTCCTTCACATCGTCCTTCAGCCGGTCCATCTGTTCATGCTCCAGAGAAAAGACCTTCGTGTAGATCTCCGACAGGGAGGACTCATCTGTGCCGAAATGGTTTTCTGTGATATAGGAAAGAACCGTCTCAATATCCGTGAAGCTCAGCAGATTTTTGAAATAATAGATAAACACCAGAAGCAGGATATGCTCCTGATTATATTTTTTCCGTACCGGGGATGGAAGCAGGTTGTTTTTCGCGTAGTTGTTGATCATGGTTTTTGTCAGAACCTTGTCTTCCGGATAGCGCTTTAACTCACCGAGGTGCTTCTCCATAAAGGTCGTCACCTGATCCATATAGAGGTCGATCTGCGGGATCTCATCGACATGGATATGGTCGAGGCTGTCCAGGTGAGCGAGCAGCTCATTCAGTCGTTCTTCATTCGTTCTCATGGTGAAACTCCTTTCATCCATCTATTATATAGTATTAAAAACTATATGACAAGGGGTAAAGATGATTTTTTAAGTTACAGATCTGCCATGGGCAAAAAATGCGCATCAACCGGGATCTTGTCCCCGGATGGTGCGCATTCGACTGTTTATATTTTATACTGAAAAGAATTATCTGCTGTGTTCCTGCAGAAGCCCCTGCTCCGCATAATACCGCTCAGCCCCCGGATGAAGCTCGATCGGAAGATCCTCGTACAAGAATCCCGTCTGTGAGGCATAGGAGAGGGCGGGATGGAGATCCTTTAAGCGGTCACGGTTCTCGTAGAGGATCGAGGTGATCTCATAGACGAGATCGTCGCCCATGTTCTCGCTGACGCAGAGGAGACATTTGATCCCAAAGGTTGCAACATCCTCGTCCTGACCGTTGTAGGTACCGGCGGGAATCTCCTCCATATAATAGAATGGATTGGAGCGGATGATGGAGCGGAGTTCAGAACCCGTGTATTTTAAAAGATGGCATGGAACCTCGTCCGCCAGCTTTGTGAGTCCGGAGATCGGTACACCGGTGAACCCGTGGATCGCGTCGAGAGTCCTGTTTTTTACCTCCTCAGCGCCCGATCCGAGGCCACAGTTAACGAGGGTGGAATTCTGCTCCGTGACACCGAGAACACTCAGGGAAACCTTTGCGGCGAGCTCCGTGGTGGAATCATGAGGACCGACCCCAAGTTTATTCCCCTTCAGATCATGCACATAAAAAATTCCGGAATCATCCCGGGCCATCCAGTTCGAGAGGCTCGGATAGAGGGCTGCGATAACCTTGAGTCCTTTAAACGGAGCGTCCTTGAATTCACCGCTTCCGTTTACTGCGGCGAAGGCCACGTCACCGCTGACAAGTCCGAGATCGATGCTTCCCTGTTGGAGGGAGCGGACATTTCCGGAGGAGCCCGTGGAAGCGCTGACGTTCAGTTTGAGGGTGGAGTCGGCCTCCTCAACGACCCCGGAGATCGCTTTTCCGACCGGGTACATGGTCCCGCCGCTGTCGGCAGTTCCGATCGTCAGAATTTTTAATGAATCCGATGCTGCCCCTGTCTGGCCCTGCGGGGGCACGGAAGCTTTTCCGCATCCGCCAAGCGCGAGACCGGTACAGACGAGGAACAAAGAAATTATGTGTGAAAATTTATGCATGAAGATATCCCATTCCTTGTGTGTCAGGCTGTAAAACCGGAAAAAGCTCCGGACAGCTTTTGTAACTTTACATCTTTAGAGTATAACATAAAATCCGCGGCAGATACAATGTATTTTAGAAAAACAAACAAAAACCGGTCGGAGAGGGGGGATCTCCGACCGGAAAAGAGGGTTATACAAATGAGAAACCACTAAACGTTGTAAGGTTCTGTCAACTCCGGAACAGGCTTCCGAAGATGGAGAGGAAGATCGGGTTGTAGATATCGTCGATGATAACGGCAAAGGACGGATATAAAACCCATGCGATGGTGTGCCAGCCGTACTGGTCCATGATCGCTTTCTCGTTTGCGACGGCGTTGGAACCGGAACCGCAGCCCCAGCCGATGTTTCCGGCTGTCATGACAGCTGCGCCGTAATCGCGGCCGAAGAGGTTGAAGGATACAAAGATTCCAAAGAGTGCCATGAAGATGCCCTGTGCAACGAGGATGATGCCCATCTGTCCTGCAAGAGGAGCAAGCTTCGTGAAGTCAGTGGTCATAAGTACGAGGGCAAGGTAGAGCTCTAAGAACATGTGTTCAATAGCGTCAACCTCCGGTACATAGAACTTGATTCCGGTTGCTTCCATGACGTTTCTCGCGATGGCACCGGCGAAGAGGCAGCCGATGAATTTCGGCATCTCGATCATCGGGATGTTATCAAGCAGGCAGTAGATCGGCATTCCGAGTGCTGCGAGAAGAAGACACATCGCAAACATCATGATCATTTTTGTGTTGTTAAGCTCCGGAACCTTGCCGGTTGCATGTGCTTCCGGTTTGTCGTTCGGATCAGACTTTAAGCCGTGCTTTGCGATCAGGAAGGCTGCAACCGGACCGCCGATCAGGGAGCCCATGATATTTCCCATGGTACCGGCTGCGACACCAACAACGGTGGCATCCGGTGCGCCCCATTCCTCAAAGATCGGACCGAACGCGGACGCGGTGCCGACACCGCCGGACATCGCTGCGGAAGAACACTGGAGCGCTAAGAGCGGGTGCATTCCGATGAGCTGGCTCAGGGCGTATCCTAAGAGGTCCTGACAGGTGATCAGAAGACATGCAGCAAATGCGATGAGGACACAGAGCTTTCCGCCTGCGTGCTTTAACATCTTCGCGCTGAAGCCGAAGCCCACGCAGAGGAAGAATAAGTTCTGGCAGAGATCCTTCATGATCGTCGCGTCGAAGGAGATTCCGACGATTCCTACGCCTTTGATGCAGGATACGATGATAGAGAAGATCAGACCGGAAATAACAGGCGCCGGGATCGCGTACTTTCTGAGAGCCGCGGAACGGGCAACGATGGCCCGGCCGAGGAAGATTACGATGGCCGCGAAACCGAGAGTACACAGGTACTCAAATTTGAAAGAGGCGACTGCTCCGTCGGCTGCCGGTTTGTAGGTGCCGAAATAACTGATGATACTTTCCATAAGAGTTCCTCCAATCCTTTTTTTGTAGGTGTGCTCCGAAAGCTTCCTGAAAACGAAACAGCGAATGGAACTGTTTTATTTCCCCACAGAGGAGCCTGCCGGAGTTGTTTGGGAAGGTAAAATTTTTATGAAAAAAGGATAAAATATTTTCAAACAAAATGCAATTTTAATAAGTATTAACCAACAATTGTAACTTAAGTAACAAAAATACAGTAAAAAATATACAAAAACGGATACAGAGAGAATATAAAGCTGTACGGAAAATTAGCGGGAAAAGACTTGACATGTCCTGGACGTCTCGCGCAGCCGCCTGCGGCAGCCTGTATCTTCGCGCACAAAAAAATCCGCCCGGAAGAGTGGGAATCTCTCCGGGCGGATATAAGGGGGGTATGTATCAAGATCAAAAACTGTATATGGGATCTGACTTACGATCAGCCTTTGAATAAGCCACCAAAGATGGAAAGGAAGATCGGGTTGTAAATATCATCGATGATAACAGCGAAGGACGGGTAGAGAACCCATGCAATGTTGTGCCATCCATACTGATCCATAACTGCCTTTTCGTTCGCTACTGCGTTCGGACCGGAACCGCAGCCCCAACCGATGTTGCCGGCGGTCATAACGGCTGCGCCGTAGTCATGGCCAAAGAGGTTGAAGGATACGAAGATACCGAACAGAGCTATGAGGATCGCCTGTGCTACGAGGATGATACCCATCTGGCCTGCAACCGGGGCAAGCTTCGTGAAGTCCGTTGTCATAAGAACAAGTGCAAGGTAAAGCTCCAGGAACATATGCTCGATAGCATCAACCTCCGGAACATAGAACTTGATGTTTGCTGCTTCCATGACGTTTCTTGCGATGGCACCTGCGAAGAGGCAGCCGATGAATTTCGGCATCTCGATCATCGGGATGTTGTCGAGTAAGCAGTAGATCGGCATACCGAGAGCTGCGAGGAGTAAGCACATTGCGAACATCATGATCATCTTTGTGTTGTTAAGCTCCGGTGCCTTGCCGGTTGCCTTTGCTTCCGGCTTATCGTTCGGATCAGCCTTTAAACCGTGCTTTGCAATCAGGAAAGCTGCAATCGGACCACCGATGAGGGAGCCCATAACGTTACCAAGAGTACCTGCCGCAACACCGATCGTTGTAGCATCCTGTGCACCCCAGCCCTCGAAGATCGGACCAAAGGCAGATGCAGTACCAACACCACCGGACATCGCTGCGGAAGAACACTGGAGAGCGAGGAGCGGATTTAAGTTGATCAGGTGAGCGATCGCAACACCAAGGATGTCCTGACAGGTGATCAGGAGGCAGGCAGCAAATGCGATCATGACGCAGAGCTTTCCGCCTGCATGTCTTAACATCTTTGCGCTGAAGCCGAAGCCTACGCAGAGGAAGAAGAGGTTCTGACAGAGGTCTTTCATGACCTTTGCGTCAAAACTGATACTGACTGTGCCGGTCATCTTGATCGCGGAAATGAGAATTGAAAAGATGATACCGGAAACAACCGGAGCAGGAATCGCGTATTTTCTTAATGCCGCGGAACGTGCGACGATCGCGCGTCCGAGGAAGATTACGATTGCTGCAAAGCCGAGAGTACATAAATACTCAAATTTGAAACTTGCGATTGCGCCGTCGGCAGCTGGTGTGTAGGTGCCGAAATAGCTGATGATATTCTCCATAAAATATCCTCCTATCCTTTTTTTTCCTTACACATTCCGCTCATCTTTTCCTGTCCCGGGAATCCGGAAACAGCTCACAGATGAAAAGAAAAGCGCTCCATCTGTTTATACCCCGTTTACATTGATGAAAAATGTGTAAAAACTTTATAAAAAGAATAAAAGATTTTGTGCATGGTGTCAATTTAAGTAAGTAAGTAACAGGTTTTGTAAATATCGTAACTGCCATCAGAGGGCAGATCACTTTTGTCCGAATCCATATTTGATCGAGGGGCGGCCGCCGGTCTTGTAATCGATCGTGCTGATGATCTCGCCGGTGTCTACCATATAGTTCATGTATCTGCGGATCGTGATGCGGGAGAGATGGATCTGCTCGGCGATCTGTTCGCTGGTAAAGAAGCCATTCCGGTTGTTCTGAAGATATTCCCGGATCATGGCGAGGGTTGTCTCGTTCAATCCCTTTGCGAGTGACGGCTTTGCATCCGCCCTCTGGTCATTCACGGAAAAGAGACGGTCGATATCGTGCTGGCCGAGTCCCCCGTGGCTGTGCTCCAGATACTTCTTTGTCTCGGTAAAACGGTCAAGAGCTGTCTTAAAACGCGTATATTCGAAGGGTTTTACGAGATAGTCGGTGATCCCGCGGTTCAACAGGGAGCGGACGATATCCGTATCGTTTGCTGATGTGACCATAATGACGGACGGTGTGAGACCGGCACTGTGGAGGGCATCGAGAAACTCACCGCCGTTCATGACCGGAGTATAGTAATCGAGAATGATCAGGTCAGCGGGATTTGTCTTCAGGTAGGGGAGTGCCTCCGCCCCGTTTTTAAAGATCCGATCCACCCGGAACTCCGGGGTGACCTCGACATACTGTTTATTGATGGAGGCGACCATCGGATCGTCCTCAATGATGATTACATGGTACATGGTGTATGCTTCCTTTCCGTAAATGTGATGGTAAAGCAGGTTCCCTCTCCCGGTTCTGTCTCGATGGAGATCTCGCCGTTCCCATTGTCTACAAGCTGTTTGATCAGGAAAAGTCCGGTTCCGCGGTTTGTGCCCTTGGATGAGACACCCTTTTCATAGATCCTGTCGATCAGATCCGGACGGATCCCGCGCCCGGTGTCCTCACAGGTGATGATGTTGCAGTCCGGGTCACAGTAGATCCCGAGTGTGATCTCCCGGATCTCAGGACTGCCGGCGGAAAGCTCCTCGATGGCATTTTCGAGAAGATTTCCGACGATCGTGATATAGTTTTCGACCGGAAGAAGAAGATCCTTTTCCAGACAGCGGCTGTCCGGGGAGACGGTGAGCAGGATGCCGAGCTCCGCGGCATGCATCATTTTTCCGATCACAAGGGCACAGATCTTTGACACGCGCAGGCAGTCCGCTGTCTGGCGGATCGACTGGCTGGAGACAAGGTTGCTGTTGATAATGAAGTTGATGGCCTCGTCAGTCTGTCCGGTCTGGAGGTAGCCGAGGATCACGTGGAGCTTATTTAAAAATTCGTGGTTGAAGGCGCGCAGTGTGTCAAGCATCGCCTTTGCTCCGGTGAGCTCGTCCATGACCGTCTCCATCTCCGTCTGGTCATTGATGATCGTGAGGATCACCGGATGCTCCGTCTGGGTGTCTGCCGGAATCTCACTGACCAGAAGCCTTCGGTTCTCACAGGTGCAGGCACGGTGGTAGGAAGGTGTGCCGGACGCGAGGACCCGGTCTGCCTGGGATTCCGGGAAGAAATCCCTGAAAGTGCGTCCTTCCATAAGAGGTTCGGTCCGTTCCTGTCCAGAAGTCCCATCGTCTTGGGAGACAGACGGCGGATCCTCCGGTTTTTCAGGCAGGACATGAAAGAGCCGCTCTGCCGCCTGATTTGCGTAAACCACAGAGCCGGTGGAATCCGTGGCGACAAGACCTTCCTCCAGTGCATTCAAAACGGTATCCTGACGCAGGTACAGGTCGAGCAGCTCCGTCGGGTGATGTCCCATCAGGGAGTCCCGGAGAAGAGAGACGAGCCCGCGGGACAGAAAGATGCTGACGAGCAGCATGATCATCGCTGCCAGTAAATAGGTAGGAAAGACTTCGTGGACCTGCTCGGAGATATAGGTGTTGAAGACCGACGCTATAACGAAACCGATGATTGCTCCGTCGCTGTTCCGGATCGAATGGAAGGCCCGCCGCTGGGAACCGTTTGTACCGTAACCGATGGTGATATAGGGCTGGCTGCCCTTTAAGATTGCCTCCTCCTCGCCGCCGACGAAGGTTTCTCCCGTCTCCTTCCGGTTTGTGTGGTAGAACCGCAGCCCGGTCGTATTATAAATGGCCATGACATTGAGATCGGGAAAATTTTCAGACAGGGAATCCAGAGCTTCATTGGCGGATCCGTCCGGATAACCGTTTTCCAGCATGGAGACAACGCTGTCCATGGAGGCAACATAGGCGGCGAGAGCGCTGATATTTTTATCGATCTCCTGACGCTGACGTGTAATTGTCGAAGAAAGGGTTATACTTAAGGAGAGGAGCAGCAGGCAGACGGACACTGCCATAAAGCTGAAAAACAGCTGGCTCTCCAGAGATAGTTTTCGAAATTTCTGCATCATGAAACGTGTCCTCCATGGTGGAATACAGGTGTTAATATTTTGATATTAGGGTCAAAAGGTCTGAAGTCCGACGCAAGCTTGCTTGCAGGAGGATTTTGGACCTTGGGACCCGCCAAAACATGAGTAAGTAGCCATTTTTCAAAGAAAAATGAGCGAATTACGAATGTTTTGAGGATTGCGGGAGCACGTAGTGCGGAGCAATCCGGTATCAGAGAGGTCAAAAGACTTTTTGACCTCAACATATTATGCCTTAGTATAAAAAAAAAAAGAGGGAGTTTCAAGAGGAAAGATGACGAAAAAAAGAGGGATTCCCGGCTTTTGCCGAAAAAAGGAGAAAATCTTCGATTCATATTGGGAAAAGTTTGTAAAAAGGACTTGCTATTTCTGGCAGAATTAGGTACAATAAAACCAAGGTTGATTAATATTTAACAATCATAACTGTTTGGCGTTTCAGAGTATCCTTTACGGTCCGTGAAACGTGCGGACATGCTGAATGGTTATGAAACGACCACACATCATTTTCTAGGAGGAAAAGAAAAATGGCAGTTAAAGTTGCGATTAATGGTTTTGGCCGTATTGGCCGTCTTGCATTCAGACAGATGTTTGGCGCAGAGGGATTCGAGATCGTTGCGATCAACGACTTAACCTCTCCGGAGATGCTCGCACACCTTTTAAAATATGATTCCACACAGGGCAGATACGCTCTTGCGGATACAGTTTCCTACGGTGAGGATTCCATCACTGTTGATGGCAAAGAGATCAAGATCTACGCGAAAGCAAACGCAGCAGAGCTTCCGTGGGGCGAGATCGGTGTAGACGTTGTTCTTGAGTGCACAGGCTTCTACACATCCAAAGCAAAAGCACAGGCTCATATCGATGCAGGCGCTAAGCACGTTATCATTTCCGCTCCGGCAGGAAACGATCTTCCGACAATCGTTTACAACGTAAACCACGAGACATTAAGCAAAGATGACCACATCATCTCCGCTGCTTCCTGTACAACAAACTGCCTCGCTCCGATGGCAAAGGCATTAAACGATTCTTACCCGATCCAGTCCGGTATCATGTGCACAATCCACGCTTACACAGGCGACCAGATGACACTTGACGGACCGCAGAGAAAGGGCGACAAGAGAAGAAGCCGTGCAGCAGCGATCAACATCGTTCCGAACAGCACAGGCGCTGCAAAGGCAATCGGCCTTGTAATTCCGGAATTAAACGGCAAGCTCATCGGTTCCGCTCAGCGTGTTCCTACACCGACAGGTTCCACAACAATCTTAACAGCTGTTGTTAAGGGCCAGCCGACAAAGGAATCCATCAACGCAGCAATGAAGGCAGCTTCCAACGAGTCCTTCGGCTACAACACAGATGAGATCGTTTCCAGCGATATCGTTGGTATGAGATACGGTTCTCTCTTCGATGCAACACAGACAATGGTTCTCCCGATCGACGAGAACACATCTGAGGTTCAGGTTGTATCCTGGTACGACAACGAGAACTCCTACACAAGCCAGATGGTTCGTACAATTAAGCACTTCGGAAAACTGTTAAATGCTTAATCGGTCCACAGAAATTGTGACAAAATAGACTCACTGAGGGGTCCGGTCTGTTGAGGACCGGATCCCTTTTTTATGTAACAGGAAATTCCGAGGAATTCCCTGTTACATAAAAAGGCACTGACGTGCCAAAGATGCGCACTCGCGCGAAGACGTAGATTGTCGCAAGCGACCGCGCGAGGCGCGAGAATGTGCCAAGGCACATTCTTTTTCACGTGGAAAGCGCGCGAAAGCCCGCTTCCCGCGATAGACTCCGGCGGCTGCCGTGGGTCGGAAGACAGGCAGACGTTTGTCAGAAAATATCAAGGAGGAATTCCGACATGTCTTTAAATAAGAAAACAGTTGATGATATCAACGTAAAAGGTAAAAGAGTTTTAGTCCGCTGTGATTTCAACGTACCGCTTAAGAACGGCGAGATCACAGACGAGACACGTATCAACGCGGCTCTCCCGACGATCCAGAAGCTGATCAACGATGGCGGCAAGGTAATTCTCTGCTCCCACCTCGGAAAAGTTAAAAACGGCCCGAACGAGGGAGAATCCCTTGCACCGGTTGCAAAGAGCCTTTCCGCAAAGCTTGGAAAGGAAGTTGTATTCGTTTCTGATTACAACGTAACCGGCGAAGCTGCAACAAAGGCAGTGGAAGCGATGAAAGAGGGGGACGTAGTCCTTCTTCAGAATACACGTTTCCGCGGTGCTGAGGAGACAAAGAACGGCGAGGAGTTCAGCAAAGAGCTCGCGGATCTTGCAGACGATTATGTATGCGACGCGTTCGGTTCCTCCCACAGAGCACACGCTTCCGTAGCAGGTGTTACAAAATTCATCTCCGCAAAGGGCGGCTCCAACGTTGTCGGATACCTGATGGAGAAAGAGATCGCGTTCCTTGGAAACGCGGTTGAGAACCCGGTTCGTCCGTTCGTAGCAATCCTCGGCGGCGCAAAGGTTGCTGATAAGTTAAACGTAATCTCCAACCTGCTTGAGAAATGCGATACCCTTATTATCGGCGGCGGCATGGCCTACACCTTCTTAAAGGCACAGGGCAAGGAGATCGGTAAGTCCTTAGTTGACGATACAAAGATCGACTACTGCAAGGAGATGATGGAGAAGGCAGAAAAGCTTGGAAAGAAGCTTCTCCTTCCGGTTGATACAACCGTTGTTGCTGAATTCCCGAACCCGATCGACGCACCGGTTGAGGTTGAGTACGTTTCCGTAGACGCGATCCCGGCAGACAAAGAGGGCGTTGATATCGGACCGGAGACCTGCAAGCTCTACACAGAAGCTGTAAAGAGCGCGAAGACGGTTGTATGGAACGGACCGATGGGCGTATTCGAGAACCCGACTCTCGCTGCAGGTACCATCGCGGTTGCAAAAGCACTTGCTGAGACAGACGCTACAACGATCATCGGCGGCGGTGATTCCGCGGCAGCAGTCAACCAGCTCGGCTTCGGCGACAAGATGAGCCACATCTCCACAGGCGGCGGCGCATCCTTAGAGTTCCTGGAAGGAAAAGAGCTTCCGGGCGTTGCTGCAGCTGACGACAAATAATGAAACCAGTCAGCCGTGCGCAAGTTTGCGCTGAAAAAAGTGTTGCAAGCTCGCTTGCATAAGCTTTTTTTAGTGTAAACTTGCATAGGGGGGACGCCCCCGGCTTCTTGTTTTCATGAAATGAAAACAAGAAGAAACACGGCATTATAGATAATATTGTCCGAGATTTCAGATCCGGGGCGGTGATCCCGTCCCGGATTTTGTCATAGTATGGAAAACTGCAGATGTAGTTTTTGAATGTTATCGTTCAGAGAGAATCCTGGATATGGATCTTGAAGATAAATATTGGTATATATGGGGGTAGATAACCATGGCAAGAAAGAAAATTATCGCTGGAAACTGGAAAATGAACATGACTCCGTCCGAGGCAGTGGCACTCGTTGAGACATTAAAGCCGCTCGTTAAGACGGAAGAAGCGGACGTTGTATTCTGCGTTCCGGCTATCGACATTATTCCTGTCGTAAAGGCATGCGAGGGAACAAATATTGAGGTTGGCGCTGAGAATATGTATTTCGAGGAGAAGGGCGCATACACAGGCGAGATCTCCCCGAATATGCTGACAGATGCCGGCGTAAAATATGTGATCATCGGACATTCCGAGAGAAGAGAGTACTTCGCTGAGACAGATGAGACCGTCAATAAGAAAGTCTTAAAGGCATTCGAGCATGGACTGACCCCGATCATCTGCTGCGGTGAGACTCTTACCCAGAGAGAACAGGGAATCACTCTGGACTGGATCCGCAAGCAGGTAAAGATCGCGTTCCAGAACGTGACAGCAGATCAGGCAAAGACTGCTGTGATCGCTTACGAGCCGATCTGGGCGATCGGAACCGGAAAGACAGCTACCACAGAGCAGGCTGAGGAAGTCTGCGGAGCGATCCGTGCATGCATCGGCGAGATCTATGACGAGGCAACAAAGGAAGCGATCCGCATCCAGTACGGCGGATCTGTAAATGCCGGAAACGCGGCAGAGCTTTTTGCACAGCCGGATATCGACGGAGGACTTGTCGGCGGCGCGTCCTTAAAGGCTGATTTCGGAAAGATCGTTAATTACAAATAA
>CAKRNI010000024.1 GCA_934370915.1 uncultured Lachnospiraceae bacterium | reverse complement strand
AATAAATGAGAACCGTGATAGGGAATAGAGCTGGAGGAAGCAGTATGAATTATAGAATTATTGGGGATAGCTGCCTGGATCTTACCGAGGAGCAGAGGAAGGACCCGCATTTTACCCTGATCCCGTTTACACTTATGGTGGAAGACCACCAGTTCGTCGACGATAAGAATTTTAACCAGAAGGAATTCTTAAAGATCGTGAAGGAAAGCCCGGAGTGCCCGAAGACTGCATGCCCGTCTCCGGAGACATTTAAGGAAGCTTACTGCTGCGAGGAGGAGAATGTATTTGTTATTACGATCTCTTCCCACCTGAGCGGATGCCATAACAGCGCGGTTCTCGCAAAGAATCTTTATGAGGAAGAGTTCGGAACCGGAAAGAAGAACATTGTGGTGATCGATTCTGAATCCGCTTCTACCGGAGAAGTAAACCTCGCACTTTATGTTCAGGAACTCTGTGAGCAGGATATTCCGTTTGACGAGATCGTAAAGAAAACTCTCGAGTACCGTGACAGACAGAAGACGTATTTTGTTCTGGAAACACTGGATACATTAAGAAAGAACGGACGACTCACCGGACTTCAGGCGTTCTTTGCGACGAAATTAAATATTAAGCCGGTTATGGGTGCGGACCACGGCGTGATCGTCAAACTGGATCAGGCCCGCGGAATCCAGAAGGCACTTCAGAGAATGGTGGAGATCGTTGTGAAAGAGGCAGGAACAGCGGAGGATAAGTGTCTTACGATCGCTCACTGCAACGCGCCGGAGCGTGCCCAGTATGTAAAAGAAAAATTTGAACAGGCCGCAAAGTTCAAAAAGATCATTGTGACCGAGACAGCCGGACTTGCTACCGTTTATGCAGGGGACGGCGGAATCATTGTGGCAGTATAAACAACGGAAAAGAAATGATAAAGGCGTTCGATCCATCCGGAGAAAAGTCCGGAAGGTGGATCTGACGCCTTTTTAATGTAACAGGAAATTCCGGGGAATTCCCTGTTACATAAAAAGGCACTAACGTGCCAGAGATGCGCACTTGCGCGAAGATGCAGCTTGTCGCAAGCGACCGCGCGAGGCGCGAGAATGTGTCAGGGCGTATTCATTTTTACTTGAAATGGGAAAGCAGTTACAGGCCCATCCCCTGAAAAATATGATGTTCCTTTAAATATTTTGCAATGGAATTCAAAACCAGTCTTTTATTCCCACTCCATTCCGGCGCGATCAGGATCGACTTTGGTCCGTCACCGCTGATACGGTGGATCACGGTTTCCTGTGGGAGAATCTTTAAACAGTCACCGATCAGTTCCAGATATTCCGGCAGTTCCAGAGTGTGAAACCCGCCGGATGCATAAAGATCGGCAAGATCTGTCCCCCTTAAGATATGAAGGAGCTGCAGCTTGATCCCATCCACATGGAGTTTCCCAAGATAATTCACGGTTTCCAGCATCCGTTCCCTCGATTCTCCGGGAAGTCCGAGGATCACATGGACGATCACCGTGAGTCCTTCGGCCTTTAACCTGCGGTATGCATCCTCAAAAACAGGGAGCGCGTATCCACGGCGGATGAGCTTTGCCGTATCCTCATGGATCGTCTGCAGACCGAGTTCTACCCAGACCGGTTTTTCTTTATTTAACCGGGAAAGAAGCTTTACGGTTTCATCCGGCAGGCAGTCCGGCCGTGTGCCGATGGAGAGTGCGCAGATCTCCGGGAGGGATATGGCCTCAGAAAAGAGCTGTTCCAGATAGGAGAGTGGGGCATATGTGTTTGTGTATGACTGGAAATACGCGATATAGGAAGCATCATCTCCTGAGATCTTCCGGCTGACGCGGGCCTTCGCAAGATCAGCCTGCTCTCTCAGGGATCCGGCCTGCTTTTCTGCAAAATCCCCGGATCCGCCGGCGCTGCAAAAGATACAGCCGCCCCTTCCCAGGGTGCCATCCCGGTTTGGACATGTCATGCCGCCGTCCAGGGCGAGCTTATAGACTTTTTTCCCAAATATTTTCTTTAATTCATAATCGAGAGAGTGGTACGGTTTGCCATTCCAGTCTGTCTGAAGCATAAAACAGATCCTTTCAAAAAATAAGTTTTCCTTGCAACACATATACGAGGTATTATATAATAATAAGAGGTTTCTTTTCAACCTGATTTCCGGAAAAGTTACTGCCCCTGCTTTGTGAGTACAGTAACCCGGAAAACACAGCAAAGCTTCCGGACAAGGTGCCGGCTGTGAAGAAAATTAAAATATCCGCCAAAGCGGATCGAAAAGGAGAACTGGGGTTATGGATAGAGAAGCTGCAAAGAAAGCATTACAAAGCGCGAAAGCGACCGGATTTTTCACAGAAATGTACGGGGACGGTGCCGCTGAGAATGAAAAGCGCTATGAGCATGTTCTTGAGGGATTTGAAAAATCATTCGGGGGGGATCAGGTGAGTCTTTTCACTTCCGCAGGACGTACCGAGATCAGCGGAAACCACACAGACCACAATAATGGAAAAGTTCTGGCTGGAAGCATCAACCTTGACTGTGTTGCCTGCGCGGCGGCAAACGGAACCGATGAGATCCACATTATCAGTGAGACATACAGCCAGAAATTCACGATCAATATCAAAAATTTAAAGCCGAGCGACAAGATGGCCGGAACCATCGACCTGACAAAGGGAATGTTAGCTGGATTTCAGGAGATGGGATACAAAATCGGCGGTTTCGACGCTTATATCACAAGCAATGTGATCAGTTCCGCCGGGGTCAGCTCCTCCGCCTCCTATGAAATGCTGATCTGTTCCATGATCAACGAGTTCTTCAATGACGGAAAAGTGGACGTCGTTACATATGCCCATGTCGGCAAGTACGCGGAGAATAAATACTGGAATAAGGGATCGGGACTTCTCGACCAGATGGCATGTGCAGTTGGCGGCATGATCACCATCGACTTCAAGAATCCGTTAGAGCCGGCAGTCGAAAAGCTCGACTACGATTTCGGTGCTCAGGATCACAGCCTGATCATCGTCCAGACCGGAAAAGGTCATGCGGACTTAAGCGCTGAGTATTCCTCTATCCCGAATGAGATGAAGAGGGTGGCAGCTGTGTTTGGAAAGGAAGTCTGCGCGGATATCACGGAACAGGAAGTGATCGAAAACGCGGCGAAAGTGAGAAAAGAGGCGGGTGACCGCGCGTTCTTACGTGCCCTTCACTTCTTTGAGGAGAACAAGCGTGTTGAAAAACAGGTTCAGGCATTAAAGGAGAACCGTTTCGATGAGTTCCTGAAGCTGATTACCGAATCCGGAAATTCTTCCTGGAAATGGCTCCAGAACTGCTATGTTCCGGGATCTGAGGAGCAGGGAATCACTTCCGCACTGGCGCTCACAGAGTTATTTATCAAGGAAAAAGGCTGCGGCGCATGCCGTGTTCACGGCGGCGGATTCGCGGGCGTTATTATGGCGATGCTGCCGAATTCCGTGACAGACGAGTACATCGCTTATATTGAAAAGGCAATGGGAGAGGGAAGCGCATACCGTATGAGCATCCGCCCGTACGGAGCGGTATGCGTAGACGGATATATCGCATGAATCGGAGACACGCAAGGAGCCTGCTTTTCATAGCTGCCGTATCCGGTGTATTGACTGCATGCTCGAAGCCGGATCCCGGTGCCGGGGAGACGAGAAAACTCATTATGGGGACCTTCACTGAGGACAGCGTGACCGACCGGGCTGGAAAAGCCGTGGCGGCGACCATCAGCAACACGGTTCCCGGAGTCTACGTGGAGACATGGCCGTCAAAAGGCGCTTATGTGAATATAGAGCATCTGTTTGACGGGACATATGATCTCGTGATCGTTCCGGCGGAGGCAGCTTACGAGGCGTATACGGGAACCGGCGCCTGTGAGGGAGAAAGAAAGGAAAAACTCCGCGCAGTAGCGGCATGTTATCCGATCGTCTCTACGTGGATATCCCCAAAGAAACTGGGACTTTCGAAGGTACAGGAGCTGAAGGGACATCCGCTTGCCGTGGGAAACGAAGGTTCTGAGACGGCAAAGGTATCCGGAGAGGTGTTCGATGTCCTTGGAATCGACAAGGAGAACACGGAGATCTGGTATTATGGGATCCGGGGCGGAGCCGACGGGATCCGGGATCAGTGGGCTGACGGGATCCATGCGTTCACGGAGTCTCCTGTCCCGACTTACCGGGAACTGGCGGCAGAGGAGGGGATCCGGTTTTTATCCTACACGGACGAAGAACTGGATGAGATCTTAGACAGCCATCCGGAGTACAGTAAGATCAAAATTCCGGCAGGAACTTATGAAAATCAGGACGATGAGGTCGGGACCTTCTGCGAAAAAGTCCTTGTCTGCGTGTCCGAGGATATGGATGAAGACCTTGTTCATGAGATCGCCTGGGCATTGGAGGTTAACGGACCGGTGTATACAGCCGGAGAACCGTTTATGCGGGCGATGGATGACAGGGAGTTCCGGGCTTCCAAGATCCCAATTCCGCTTCATGACGGGGCGAAACGGTATTATGAGGAGCAGGGATATTTCAAATAGTAAAATATTCCGTAACTGTTCAGTAGGTCTGCGCATTTACTGCGCTGACCGTAAGAAAACTTAGAATAGAAGGCAAAAATCCTATCGGCACAGCCGATTTGGAATGGATTTTTGCGCGTAACTGTGAGGGTACTGAACAGTTACAATATCCCTCAAAATAACAAGCGGTCTTATAAGAGACCGGGAAAAGGAGATGTCCTATGTTGTACAAAGAATTGATCGAATTATTTGACATGTTAGACAGCGCATCAGCGTCCGGCAGCGAGGTGGTGGAGTATTTTAGATCCATCGATCCCATGTGTCAGGTGGAAACGTATCCGCTTGAAGGACCAAAAGGCCATACAGATATGGTGAGAATCCTGATTCCGGGAAAAAACGGAAAATCAAAGGGCGGAAACGCCGGAACGATCGGGATTCTCGGACGCCTCGGCGGCCTGGGGGCAAGACCGGAACAGATTGGGTTTGTCTCCGACGGTGACGGTGCATTGACAGCGTTAGCGGTTGCCGCAAAGCTTCTCAGAATGCAGGCAAAGGGTGATTTCCTTGAGGGCGACGTATTTATATCTACCCATGTCTGCCCGGACGCTCCGACAGCTCCCCATGAGCCGGTGCCGTTTATGAACTCCCCGGTGGAGACCTGGCAGGTGAATAAGGAGGAAGTGACGGACGCTCTGGACGCAGTTCTGGTTGTGGATACCACAAAGGGAAACAGGATCATCAACCACCGCGGATTTGCAATCTCACCGACGGTATGTCAGGGATATATTTTGAGAGTCAGTGAAGATCTTCTCGATGTGATGCAGACGACAACAGGAAAACTTCCATACGTATTCGCTCTGACACAGCAGGATATCACGCCTTATGGAAATGGAATCTTCCATTTAAACAGCATCCTGCAGCCTGCGACGGCGACAAAAGCTCCGGTGGTAGGTGTTGCGATCACGACAGAGACGACCGTTGCCGGATGTGCGACGGGAGCTACCCATATGGAAGATCTGGATGAGGCGGCCCGGTTTATGATCGAGTCGGCGAAGGCATTCGGAAGAGGAAAACTGAGTTTTCTGGACAAAGAGGAGTTTGCGCGGATCAAGGAGCTTTACGGCAATATGGAGCACTTCCAGACGCTTGGAAAAAAGAGTGAAGAGGCGTAAGCTTCAGGCAAAGCCCCGGGCCACAGCCGGATTCCGGCAGCAGATGTAATTTTTTAAGAAATTTGACAGAAATTTATCATAAATCCCGGTGGAAAAAATTTGACAGGTTCCGCCGGGATTGTTACAATTACGGGTAGAGCAAAAATTGTAACAATATGTGATGACCGTCTATGGGACGGGGTGATGGAGAACATACATGTCAGACAGAGAAATAATAGAAGAAACTAAGAAAGATGCTCCGGATCAGATGGAGCCTGTGATCTCGGAAATCCCGGCGGAGAAATCCGAGAAAGAACCGGAGGTCAAAGCAGCAGAAGCCGACAGCACAGAGCCGGAGGTCGAAGCAGCAGAAGCCGACAGCACAGAGCCGGAGACCAAAGCCACAGAAGCCGACAGCACAGAGCCGGAGGTTAAAGCCGCAGAAGTCCGCAGCACAGAGCCTGAGGTTAAAGCCGCAGAAACCGCCAGCACAGAGGCAGAGGTTAAAGCCGCAGAAGTCCGCAGCACAGAGCCTGAGGTCGAAGCAGTAGAAACCGCCAGCACAGAGCCTGAGGTCGAAGCCGCAGAAACCGACAGCATTGAATCGGAGACAGAGGGACAGAGATTGCGCTCTGCGGGAAGACGTTCCGGAAATCGAAGGGAAAAACAGCAGTCCGGGCGCCCGAAAAGGGAGCATCAGGCAAGTCAGCGTGAAAATATCTTAAGACTGCGTGAGATCAAAAAGAAAAAAGCAGCGATGCCGTATATGAAGATCCTCGCGGCAGGCGGAGCGGCTGTTGCAGTGGTCGCGGTGGTTGCGGTTGCGGGAACTGTGATCGGAAATCACAGGGACACTTTTTCCAGAGGGATGAAGGTTGAGACCGCAGCGGCTTCCTTAGAGACAACGGAGGCTGCGTCCGAGAGCACCGGGGAGAGAAATATCGTTCTGGAGACCACTCTTTCTGCCGAGGAGATCGCGTCTAAGGAATATGAAAAGACGGTCCAGAGCATTGTGGACAGCTACGCAAACCTTGGAATCGCGGAGGTCTCAGGCTATCTGAATGTCAGAAAGACCCCGGAGAGCTTCGGTGAGGTCGTAGGAAAGCTGCCGAAGGGCGGTGCCTGCGAGATCCTGGATACCTCCACGGATGGCTGGTATAAGATTTCCTCCGGCGGTGTGACCGGCTATGTAAGCTCCCAGTATGTCTATACCGGGGACGAGGCGAAAAAACTGGCTGCGGAGAATGTGGCTGAGCGTGCCGTGATCGATGCGGATAAGTTAAATGTCCGGTCAGAGCCGAAGGCGGACGCGAATGTTGTGGAGCAGGTATTTAAAAACGAAAGATATGACATCAAGGGGCAGCAGGAGGGCTGGATCCAGATTTCTTCCGGATATATTTCTGCGGATTATGTCACCGTAAAATACGCTCTGGATGAGGCGATCAAGCAGGATATGAGACAGACGGTCTTAAGCCTTTATGATAATCTCGGTGTATCCAATGTGTCCAATTACCTGAATGTCCGCGACAATCCGGATGAGAAGAAGGGCAAGATCATCGCGAAGCTGCCGAGCAACGCAGGCTGTGATATCCTTGACACTTCCACATCGGGCTGGTTCAGGATCCGTTCCGGAAATATCACCGGTTATGTAAAATCCGAGTATATCCTGACAGGACAGCAGGCGAAGGACAAGGCGCTTCAGGTTGCAAAGCTGATGGCGATCTCCAACACGGACGGCGTCAATGTCCGCACAGAACCAAATACGAACTCTTCGATCTACACGCAGATCTCCAACAGCGAGCGATTCCTTGTAGCGGATCAGCAGTATGGCTGGGTAAAGATCGAGATCGATGATCAGGACGCATACCTGTCCAGCGATTATGTGGACGTTAAGTATGGTCTGGAAGAGGCGATCAAGTATACGCCGGTGGTCGAGGTTGCGGATACTTCTTCTAAGAATGACTCTAAGAGTAATTCGAAGAACAACACGAAGAATAATTCCGGTAAGAAGAACAGCGGCAAGAAAAACAGCGCAAACGACGGGGCTGCAGGATCGAAGTCCGGAAGTGTTTCCTCCAAACGTGCCCAGATCGCAAACTACGCAGTTCAGTTCGTTGGAAACAGATATGTCTACGGCGGAACGAGCCTGACAAACGGAACGGACTGTTCCGGATTTACGATGTCTGTCATGGCGAAATTCGGTGTATCCCTGCCGCATAATTCCGGTGCACAGTCGGGAAGCGGAAAGTCGATCACCTCGAGCCAGATGCGTCCGGGTGACCTTGTATTCTACTCCGGCAGCGGCGGAATCAACCATGTTGCGCTCTATATCGGAAATGGCCAGGTTTGCCATGCGTCCAACGCGAGATCCGGTATCAAGATCTCCACATGGAACTATCGTACTCCGGCGAAGATCGTGAATGTACTTGGTGATTAATTAAAAATTGGAAGATTTCGGACAGCCCGGTAGAGATGCCGGGCTGTCTTGATAAGGAAAGTAAGTTTGGAAGAAATGAATTCCTCAGACTGGTAAGCCGGATCATATTAAAATTTTTCCGGGTGGATCAGGTCCGGAATGCATGGGAAGGAAAGAATATGGAGAAAAAGAAGAGTATTAAAGGACCTGTCGCAGGTTTCTGCGCAGGACTCGGCGTCCTGTTCGCCGCGTCGGTGCCGATGACGGCGTTTGCGGACACCGTATATGTGAACGCATCGAAGTTAAATTACAGAAATCAGCCGTCCACAGCATCCGGGGCGGTGCTTGGAACACTGCCCCGCGGGACAGAACTCTCCAGAGTGAAAAACAATGGGGAATGGAGCGAAGTGCAGATCGGTGGGGCGAAGACGACCGTCTATGTGGCAAGCCGCTATCTGGCGACCAGCAAGCCGCAGAGCAGCACTGCGAAAACGGGGGCGACAACTGCAGGCGGAACATCCACAGTCGCTGCCGATGGAACCGTGACAGTACCGGACGCCTTAAAGGCGTATGTGGATAAGGCTTATCAGGTCGGAATGGATTCCAACTGGAAATATGCGGGGATGTCCGCAATCAACAGCGGCTGTGCGGTATTCTATCACAATGGGACCGTAAACCGCAAAAACAAGGTGGTTGCTGTAAATGCCGGACATGGTACATCCGGCGGATCGAAGGTAAAGACCTTCTGTCATCCCGACAAAACGGCAAAGGTGACAGGCGGAACTACAGGGGCCGGAGCGACGAAAGCCGTTGCGGTATCCGGTGGAATGACGTTCGCGGACGGAACGGCGGAGAGCACCGTGACGCTTCGGATGGCGCAGATTTTTAGGGATAAGCTTCTGGCAGCGGGATATGATGTGCTGATGATCCGTGACGGAAGTGATGTGCAGCTCGACAATGTGGCGAGAACCGTCATGGCGAACAACAAGGCGGACTGCCATATCGCCCTGCACTGGGATTCCACGAAGACGGACAAGGGCGCGTTTTACATGAGTGTGCCGAATAATGCTGCCTACCGTGCCATGGAGCCGGTGGCGTCCCACTGGGAGTCCCACAATAAGCTTGGAAGCGCGCTGGTTGGTGGGCTGAAGCAGAACGGTGTGAAGATCTTCTCGTCGGGATCCATGGAGATGGATCTGACCCAGACGTCGTATTCTACAATTCCGAGTATTGATATCGAACTGGGGGATGGGAAATCTGCCCATGATGATGCGACGCTTGGGAAACTGGCGGATGGGCTTGTTGTCGGTGTGAAGGGCTTTTTTGGACAGTAAATTTTGGAGAGTTATATGGGAAGAATATAAGAGAATACCGCTGCTGGGAAGATACCTGGCGGCGGTTTTTGAAAAACGGCACACCGAATTCTCGTTACTTTGGTGATGTGCCAAATTATTTATCGAGACACAGAACCAGTGTCTGCCGCACATAGGAACATATGATATCATGTAAACATGGATTGTGCAGTCACCGTAAGTGATCGAAGCCGGGATCAGGTGATGGCATATATTGAGGGACAAAAAGAGAAGGAAAGAAGAATGTAGGGGACTTTCCGTAAAAAAACACCATCTCGCAATGGAAATGGTGTTTTTTTCAGTGGACCTGATCGGATTCGAACCGACGACCCCCACAATGCGAATGTGGTGCGCTCCCAACTGCGCTACAAGCCCATAACGATATTTTTTTGACTTCATTATTATCGCACCACAGAGGATGGATGTCAAGATTTTCCATGGGAAAAAGTGAAGAAATTTTGCTGGGAGTTTTGATAGTGCGTGTATGAAAGAATCGAACATATGGTTGTATACAGGCGGAAAATGTGGTAAAATGGGAGGCAGAAGTTAAACAGGGAGAGAGGGGATCATATGATATTGATCGTATGTGTGGATGACCATAATGGAATGATGTTCAATCACCGCCGCCAGAGCCAGGATCGCGTCCTGCGGGCGGATGTGTTGGAGCTCACGGCGGGGAAAGCGCTGTGGATGAACGCGTACAGCAGAAAACAGTTTACGGAGAGTGACGAGGATGAAATCCGGGTGGATGAAATGTTTCTCGATGCCGCTGGGGACGGGGAATTCTGCTTTGTGGAGAATGCGGATGTTTCCGGATGTGTGGACAGGATCGAAGAGATCTATGTGTACCGCTGGAACAGGGATTATCCGGCGGATGTGTATTTTCCGGTGGATCTTGGCGGCTGGCAGTGTGTGGAGACGAAAGAATTTGCAGGATCTTCCCACGAGAAAATCACCAGAGAGAGGTACATCCGGTAAAATATGAATGTATGATAAGCAGAGTGACTCTGAAGGCAGTTTGAATTCCGATAGTTCAGAAAATATAGTGGGACATTGGAGATTGTGACAGGGGAGCATGTACAGAGCATTTGGCGGAAAGGCAGACTGCGATAGAAAATATGGCAACAGAGGGGAATGACAGAATATGAAGAATTTAAGAAAATGGCTGCTTTGCGTGATCGCGGCAGTCTCTTTGACGGTAACGGCCTGTGAGGGCGATGCGGCCGTTAAAGCCAGTGTGGCGGCAGATGTTGCCCATGCGGCGGGAAATATCCTTGGAAGCCTTGCTGAGGCAGCGGGGAACTCCGGTGCCGGAAGCAGCAGCGGACAGGGAAATAAAACGTCATCGGGATTGGCAGGAAATGCGTCGGCAACCGGGGAATTCCGTCTCTCCGATATTCCGGAGTATACGGATTCCCCTTATGTGGAGGTCAATGGAAATATTCCGTATTTTACGGAGGACGACCTGACGGCTGTCTCTTTTGAAAGCTACAGTGATCTGGACTCATTAGGCCGCTGCGGCGTGGCTTACGCCTCCGTCAGTACCGATACGATGCCGACGGAAAAGCGGGGTTCCATCGGAGAGGTAAAGCCAACAGGGTGGATCAATGCGAAATATGATTTTGTGGATGGAAAATATTTGTATAACCGATGCCATCTGATCGGATATCAGCTGACTGCGGAGAACGCGAATGAAAAGAATCTGATCACAGGTACGAGATACCTTAATGTTCAGGGAATGCTGCCCTTTGAGAACCTGACAGCCGACTATGTAAAAGAAACCGGAAACCATGTACTGTACCGTGTGACGCCGATCTTCGAAGGAGATAATCTTGTGGCATCCGGAGTCCTGATGGAAGCGGAGTCTGTGGAGGACGAAGGCGACGGAGTCCTGTTCTGTGTTTATGTCTACAACGTCCAGCCGGGAGTCACGATCGACTATGCGACGGGAAAGAGTGAACTGGCGAAGGACGGAAGTACAGGAAGCAGCCAGAGCGGAAGCACGTCAGATACCGGGAAAACGTTAGGTACGTCGTCTGCTGGAAACAATTCATCAGGGGCATCCGGAGGTTCCGGAAAAACCGATGCAGGAACCTCTGGAAAAGAGAGCGGAACCTATATCCTCAACACTAAGACCATGAAATTCCACCGACCGGACTGTGATTCGGTGAAGAATATTAAGTCTGAGAATCGAAAAAAGTATACGGGAGAGCGGGAGAAGCTGATTGATGAGGGATATGGGGCTTGTAAGAGTTGCAAACCGTAGGAAATATTTAAACAATACACAAAATTAAGACAATAGCAAAAAGCCCGACTTCATGCGTTTTGAGTGCGTGGAGCCTGGCTTTTTGATTAGGTTATATCCCTCTTCGTAGCATGCCTTATGTTAGATCTCAATACCAGTAGATAAAATATTTTTATGCGTATCCTACTTTTAGCACATAAATCATTTTGCAGAAATAAGGGGTCTGCCCTTTGAAAAATTTTGCAAAAGTTTCTTTGCCGAACTTGAATCAAGACTAAAAAGATTGCATAATTGTTCAATTATTACAGAATCATCAAGACGTAGATTTCGTCCCATCTGAATTAAATTATGGATTCCATTTAAACGCTCTTCTTCCTGTCCTGCCTTTCGTCCAATTTCAATACCAGTAGATAAAATACTCATATGTATTTCCTCCCATTCTTCACTTTGCTTTACTTCAGTAACAATTGCGTCCAGCCTGCGGATCCTGTCATCAAGGATGATAATCTCGGGATTGGAGAGCGTAGAGTTCTTCATATACTGCAGAAGACTTACAAGCTCATCACGTTCATTCTTACTGCTCATATTTAAAAATATTTTCATTGTCTCATCCCCCAGTTCCATACCCGGAATCTGGTGGCAGCGCTCCGTGAATGTATACATGGCGCGGTCCATGCCAAAGAGATCGGTCTGGGTGATGAATATCACGATCGTTGAGGGCAGGTGACGGTATTTTGTGTGTTTTCCTGCCTTTAGCGCCGGTGTATCAAGAAGTCCCTGATAATACCGGGAGCGCTTCCTGAGATCGTCCTCCGACGCATCATTCTGCATTTCTGTAGCAAATTGCCTGGAATCCGCTGCCAATGCCCAGGCGTCGAGCCGGATTCCGCGTCTTCCGTTTTTGTTGAGAATAACGTCCTCAACCCTTACCTGTGTAAGCCTGAGATCTGGCTCATCCAGGATAATACTGAGTACGCATTCCTGCGCCTCCTTGTGCTTCATAACCGCGAGAAAAAGGGCGAAATCGCTGAGATTGACATTCATAAAATCGGGCGATTCCCTGTCCTCTTCAGTGGAAATGAGAGCATGGATCACTTGCTTTTCCATTCAGTTACCTTCCTTTCCTGGAAAATTGGGCAGGAGAGGAATTGATACGAGACATCTCCGACTCCCTGCCAGTTGTTTAGGTGATTTCAGCAAAGAGTCTTCAGATGCCGTAACGGCCAGAATAGAAAATAGATCATAGAATTCGTTAGAAACCTTGCTTGGGATTATATTAGCATGTGGGAAGGGGGATGACAATGTACTTGGGTATTAAAAAGTATAAAAATTTGATAAACAGCAAGAAAAAGAGACCGCACACAAATTATACATGCGGTCTCTGAAAAGGATGTGTAATCGTTAGATCAGAAATTACTGTTTGTCAGTGGAAATCTCAGAAGAATCTTCTTCGTTGCTATCAGATTCTTCAATTTCAGCAATCTCCTCGATTTCGGAATCTTCGGATTCTGTTTTGTCAATGACAGAATCGATAGTTTCAATCTCATCAATCTCTTCGGAATCGGAAACCTCAATGATTTCCTCCTGAGAGTCGTTGACAACGGTCTCAGAGTCGGAGAAATCAAACTCAGAATCTGTATCTGGAGCTACTGCAGCAACCGGAATTTCGTTGATCTCAATCTTAGCTTCCTGGGTAGCGGTAGCATCAACGGTAAACTCTAAGTCATTATATCCATCAAGAACGATCTTAACGGTATTTGTTGCCTGGTTGAATCCATCAGCAGTCAAGTCAAGGTAAATGGCTTTGCCACCGTTGATAGGATCATTGCTTGTCTTATAAGAAATCCTGCTATTCCAGAAAAAGGATGTAGACTTATAAAGAACATTATTTACATATACTTTTCCAGAGTTTGCAACCAGTTTCAAATATTCATAGATATCGTTTTCTGTACCTACGAAGGACACATGATAATAATCATCATTACCAAAGCTAGCTTTTACAAAAGAAGAGGAATCAAATTCCGGAGCATCAAGGAGATCATTTTTGACTTCCTTCACAGTAAGTGAAATAGTCCGATCCTTATATCCGACAGCCTTAAGCGTGAGAGTTACTGTTCCAGCAGGAAGTTTTGCGGTGTTAACAATAAGGGCAGAATCAGAATATTCAGCCTTTAATTTCTCGGAACCAACCAATACGGATACACTCTCAAGGTAGCCTTTATCATCGCAGATAAGTTTCAGCTCTTCACCGGCTGTAATCTCCTGTGCTGCAAAAGATGGAGCTTCTTTATCTTCTTTTTCACCTGGTGTGGAATTTGTTACATTTCCGTTTTTATCGAGAGCAAATGTAAGAGTTTCATAACCTGCAACTTCGATAGTGATAGTAGTAGCACCAGAAGTATTAAATCCATCGGCAGTCAGATCCAGGCAAACGCAAGGTCCACCGTAGGCAGAATCTTTCTGGCTGTATCTGTATGCATAATCAGAACCAAACATCTGGTCGCGATGATACGCGTTTTCTCCGACGGTGATCGTTGTACCATCCTTCATCAGTGCCTCTAAGTAAGCAGTGATAGCTTTGGTATCACCGTTGAAGGAAATGTGATAATAATTTGGATCGAAGCTGAAAATTGAGGTTACTAATTTTGCACCTGCAACTTCCGGAGCTGCTAAAGCATCCTCATTTTCATCCTTCTTAACTTCCTCAACCTCAAACTCAGCGCTCAGAGCTTTCGGATAATACTCACTGTTCGCCTGGATCGTAATTGTATGAACACCAGGAGTTACATTGTAAAGAGTGATGACATTGCTGCTTTCTTCTACAACATAGTAAACGGAGTCCATGCTTTCTTTACCGCGGGTCCAAACGAGATCTGCGTTCTCAGTGCCTTTATCCAGCACAACAGACTCATTGTAGATCAAATGCTTTAAGAAATCTCCCTCAGATCCATTAACCGTAAAGGAAACCGTTGCTTTTCCTGTCTCATCCGGAGTGAAAGCGTTTTTGCCTTCTTTATAATTTACTTTCAGACTCAGGTTCTCTTCAACGACTTTGCTATAATTAACCTTTACTGTCTGGCTCTTATAACCGGAAGCGTCGATGGTAACAGTTACCTCTCCTGATTTAAGGGTATCTGCTTTAATGGTGATGGTTCCCGCTTCTGCATCAACCGTATACTTGTTGGAATCAAGCTCTTTCCAGTTACCGTTGAGATAAAGATCTGTTACCTTTTTAAGGTAGTCGGCATCCTGACAGCTTAAAACGAGATCGTTTCCTTCCGTTGCGGAAGTGACCGTAACAGCCGGGGCATCAAAACGTCCATAGGAATCGCTGTACTGGATATCACCGAGGAGACCGTCCTCCAGAACTTCCTTCACCGCATACGGACGATTCAGAGTGTTTGTACCATTCGCTTTATACTCTGCGAATGTGAGAACAGTTCCTTCTAACTCTGCATCAGAAACAGCGTTATAGTAGTCCAGCCATGTATAATAAGTGGTATCGCCTGTATCGAATACAGAATCAACTTTGCTTAACATATCCCGGTAATCGATAATACCGTTGACTGCGTCGTTCTGTTCACCCATATCGTTTAAGATATTTGCGTTTACAAGAAGATCGGAATCGAAGATCAGATCGGCACTTGTGGTTGCGCTGCCGCCATCACCGCTTCCGGAGGTGCTTCCGGAAGATGTTGCGCGGGACACAGCGTCAACAGAGAGGGTGGATACCTGCATTGCGGCAGGTACATCCTCGCCACCGGTCACGTTAAAGGACTTGTTTACAGTCTTGAAACCATTGGAGTAAAGCGTAATCGTATAGGTACCGTTATATGGAATGTTGTTTCGTCCGTTCTCGGCATTTACATCGTTGTAAAGAACAAAGAGATCTCCGATGAGGTACCAGTCATCGATCTTGTTCAGCTCTTTTGTATCACCTGTCGGGTCAGTTAAGGTCACACGCTCGATCGGAACGGTGACACCGTAAGTCATATCTTTTACAGTGAAATGCAGGTTGCGTCCGGAAATTGCACTTTCGGAGATCAGAAGAGTCGGAGCCGCCTGATTGACAATATGGATGGATGCCATAGCGGACTTTCCAGCCTCGGAGCGTACACGTACATAATAACGGCCGTTGCTTCTGAAATTATCCTGTCCAAGATTGATCGTAAGTGTGCCGACTTTTCCATGACCATGAGGAACATTGGTCTTGGATTCAAATTCAAGATGGTCGTTGATCGTGTTACGGTTTTCATTGTACTGAACAAGTTCCAGACCGGAGATCGCGTCGAACCATTCTTTTTCCTCAGCCGTATTGTAGTTGAACATGATGGTTACGGTTCCGTTTCCATTTTCATCGATCTCGGCATCCGGAGAATAGCTCGGATGAGCTTCCTGTACAGCGCCCATAGCGATCGTTGTCCTGGACGGAGTCACACGAACCTTTCCTTCGTCATCATAGTTTGTAAGACAGTAATCCCAGACCGGAATCGCACCATGTCCAAGGATCTTATCCGGAAGATAGCCGTCTTCGGTGTAAACAGAATCATCATCGGCTTCCGCGTTCAGAACAACACGTTCAGATTTTTTTGAATCTTCTCTGGAAACTGCAGTTACAGTACCGGGCGTTCCGACCAGTGGGAGTTTCGCAATGCTTCCGTCATCGGTCACTTTTGTGAGAGAGGAGGTTACATCTTTACCGTCAACAGTAACGATGCAGTTGTCAGCATTGTATCCCTCATCGAAAGTAATGGTCAGCCATTTTCCGAGAGAGTTCACATTCATGATCCTGGTCTTTTCCTCATCAATGACGGAAACTGAGGTGTCATCATCGGAACCCTGATCACCGGAGTTGCCGCCGTTGTTGCCGGAACCATTATTGTTGGAACCGTTATCACTATTACTGCCGCCATTATTGTTGGAACCGTTATTATCATTGCTGCCGCTATTATTGGAGCCGCCGCTATTGCTGTTGTTTCCATTGTTGCTGGATCCATTGCCGCTATTGCCGGAGCTGTGACTTCCGCCGGAAGAAGAGGAGCCACTTTCAGAATCATCAGAGTCTGTTGAGGATTCTTTTTCTATCGGTGTTCCGTCGGCCTTGACTGCGGACACAATGCCCTTCTGGTCATGACGGATGGAACCGTCTGCGTTTACCCAGCGGCCGTCTGCATTTACGTTATAGCCGTCAGGAGTTGTTGTATTTCTGTATAATTTACCGATATTTCCTGTGGCGTCTGTTCCGAAGTAGTAGCAGGAATTGTCGATCCACTGCCATCCTGTGAGCATTACACCGAAGTCAGAACCCGGAACGGTATTCATAAAATACCAGCTGCCGCTTGGATCTTTCATCCAACCGGTATGTAAACGCCCCTCTATGCCGCCCTGATCGGCTGCACTTTCAAGGTAAAACCATCTTCCTTTTTCATCCTGAAGCCATCCTGTTCTCATGAATCCGGTAGCCGGATCGATATAATACCAGCCGGATTCTGTATAGACCCAACCGGTACTTGGCTTCTGATTTGCATCATAATATTTCCATCCCTGTGCTTCCTGCTTCCAGGTCCCCTGAGTATATGCCTGAGCGGTGTATCCTGTGTTTGAACCGGAAATGGCAGAAAATGCCATGCCAACCTGTGAAAAAACGCAGGCAGCAGTAAGTACCGGGATTGCGGTCTGGCGAAGTAACTTTTTCTTCACTTATATTTCCTCCTGTTAGTGTAAACTAATTATAGCAAAGACAGTATATTTGGAGGAAAAGGGAATGTCAATAAAATAACAGAAATATGAGAATGAGAATCTTTCTCATATAAAAACTAATCTTTTTTACTTGCAGATGTATCAAAAAACAGTAGGTAGCGTGAATAAAATTCAAAATTCAGTGGATTCGCATTAAAGAAATGGAAAAATGATAAAAATATGCATAAAGACAACGCAAAAGAAAAACAAACAAAATTTTTTTAATAAAATAAATGCATCGCGAACTCAAGTTGCCTTTCGCTTGAATTTATTGTGATTTATAGATATAATTAGCTTGAATATATCAGAAAAATATAAATTCCATATGAAGTTTCCGGGCTGTTTTATGAGCGGGGAGTTCTGAAAATGGGATGTATAGGAGGCAATGGTATTATGAAGATCACAAAAGTATGGGCGGTATATTTCAGCCCCACAGGAAACGCGAAAAAAGTAATTACAACGATGGCGAAAAAGGCGGCAGAATGTCTTGGGGTGCCGATGGAGACATTTGATTTTACACTTCCGGAGAACCGGGAAGGTATTACGAGTTTTGAAAGTGAGGATCTTGTATTTTTCAGCACACCGGTCTACGCGGGAAGAATTCCGAATAAGATGCTGCCGTATGTGCAGAGCGCTTTTGAGGGAAACGGTGCATTTGCAGTACCGGTATCGGTATTCGGAAACAGAAACTTTGACAATGGTCTGATCGAGCTTCGCAATGAGCTGGAGCTTCACGGCTTCCATACGATCGCAGCTGCTGGAATCCCGACAGAGCATGTGTTCAGCAATAAGCTTGCGACAGGACGCCCGGATGCGGATGATCTCTTGAAGATCGCGGAATTCGGTGAGAAGGTCGCGAAGAAAGTTGCTGATATGACGGAGATCCCGGCAAAGATCGAGGTCCGCGGCGATGATCCGGTGACTGCCTACTATACACCGCTCGGAACGGATGGAAAACCTGCAGTGTTCTTAAAGGCGAAACCGAAGACAGATCCGGAGAAATGCACGAAGTGCGGAATCTGTGCGACCGTCTGTCCGATGGGATCCATCCCGAAGGACGCGCCGGATACCTGCACCGGAATCTGCATCAAGTGCCATGCCTGCATCAAGGCATGTCCGGCAGGCGCAAAGTATTTTGATGATGAGGCATTTTTATCTCATGTGGAAATGTTAAAACAGAATTACCAGAGACGTGCTGAGGCAGAGTGGTTTATCTGATGATTCTGTGATTTCAAAAAAATGCATAAAAAATCAATGCAAAAGATTGATACAGAGGGCGAACGTATGCTCCCTGTATCAATCTTTTTTTCTCAGTCATTCAGTGCCGCCAATTTTTCAAAATACGGCGCAAACAGCTCCTTTTCATAGGCATATCCCGCCATGAACACGCAGTCCATAAAGAGTCGTGTGATCCGAGGATCTTCCTGATCCGCGAGAATGCGCTTCCATTCTGCTTTCGCGTGTCGGCTGAGTTCTGCAAGCAGCCGGTTCCGATCCTCGAAGAGGCCGTCGTCGGTGCGATTTAAGTCTTCCGGGAGAAAATCCGAAGTCCGTCCGCAGGGGGACGGGCAGGCAGCGCAGTCCGGGGCAATGATGGCTTTCTGCTTATGGATCTGCTCCACAAGGTCTCTGGAAGCAGAAGCGGAGAGTGGATTTCCAGGTGTCACGGATGAGAGGGCGGCGAAGAGGACTGGCGCGGTCCCGGCTGGAATCTCCTTTGCCTCCGCGGCGCGGGAGAGTCCGATGAGGGCACAGATGACTGCGTCCTGCTCCGGGGTGCGGCCGGAGGTGTTTGTAGTAGTTGAGAGAGACATATAGGTTCCCTTCTTAAATATAAAAATGTCTATTCAGTACCT
>CAKRNI010000023.1 GCA_934370915.1 uncultured Lachnospiraceae bacterium | reverse complement strand
CCTTTTCCCGGAAGGTTCATGCCCTGTCCCAAGAAGCCCCAGCGGAGTCGCAGGTAGAGCGCCGGATTGGATTTCTTTAACTCTTCCCACAACGCTTTTTTCTTTTCCATATTCTCCTCACTGCCGGACTTAATAGCCAGGATCGAGCAGATAACCATCATGATCTCCAGATAGCGGACCATATAGTGGCGGAGCTTCCGGTTCTGGATCTTTGTCACATCGTAGTAGCCAAGCATCAGCTTCGTCACACGGATCTGCTGGTCGATTCTTCCGATCATGACCTGTTCATTGACAGACTGGTCCGAACGGCCAATAAAGTAGCGGTAGAAGTTCACATTAAGATAGTACATCGTATGTACATGCGGGAGCGGCTCGTAGACAAAAATATTGTCCACATAGAACGTGTGCTCCGGGAGCTCCAGCTTGCAGTCCCTTAAGAGCTCGGTGCGGTAGATCACGGAGTGCATCAGGATATACTGTCCTGCCACGAACACCTTCACATCGTTCCAGCTAAAGAGCTCATCTTTCGGAAGCGCCAGCTTATAGCTCATAACCTTCTTGTGTCTTGCGCCCTGTTTCTCATAGACAAAGTTTGTGATCAGCATATCGAGGGTATCTTTTCCGTAGACGAAGCGGCGCAGGGTGTCAAGCACCTGTCTGTATGCCTGCTCATTGACCCAGTCATCACTGTCCACGACCTTAAAATAGATCCCGGTAGCGGCCTTTAATCCCGCGTTCACCGCAGCGCCGTGTCCGCCGTTCTCCTGATGGATCGCTTTGCAGATCCCCGGGTATTCTTTCTCGTAGCGGTCAGCGATCTCGGCCGTATTGTCCTTTGTGGATCCGTCGTCCACGATCAGGATCTCCACTTCATTTCCGCCCGGAAGCAGAGACTTGATACAATTTTCCATATACGCCGCTGAATTGTAGCACGGAATTGCTATCGATAACAGCTTCAAAATTGTTTCCTCCTTACGTTCCCCGGATGGGGAATTTTTCGTTACCGGCTGTGCGGAACACAGGCGGCAGCGATTTTCGACTCAGTTGTTCTTATTTTAGCATAAATTATCTGAAAAAGCAAAAAATTATTTCTTTCGATTCTCTTTCATTCCAGAACAGGATTCATTCGCTAAGCTTCTGCTTCCGCAGAACCATGCGAAATTTTCAATTCAATTTTTTTCTACCTGGGTCCCATCATAAAACTTTGAGTTTTTTCTTCCATAATCACTTAAAATATGGTAAAATATCTGAAAATACATAAAAGCAGGCCGCTTTCTACCGATCCGCGGAAAAAACTTATCCGCGGCTTCCGCTTAAGCAGATCTGCCCCAACGATATCGGTATGTAATAGAAATGAGGGATTCGATATGGCAAAGAAAAGACTTGTTTTAGCACTTGGACATGACGCTCTCGGAACGAACCTTCCGGAGCAGAAAACAGCCGTTACAAAGACGGCGAAAGCCATCGCTGATTTTATTCAGGACGGCTGGCAGGTTGTGATCACCCACGGAAATACTCCGCAGCTCGGTATGATCCACACCGCTTTAAATGAATTTGCGAAAAATCATGAAGGTTACACTCCGGCTCCGATGTCTGTCTGCTCCGCAATGAGTCAGGGATATATCGGCTACGATCTCCAGAACGCTCTCCGCTCAGAGCTTATCAAACGCGGCATCTACAAGGCCGTATCTACGATCTTAACGCAGGTCACGGTTGACCCGTACGATGAGTCCTCCTACACTCCTATGAAGGTAGTTGGGCGTGTGATGAACGCTGAGGAGGCAAAGGAGGAAGAGGCAAAGGGCAACTTCGTTGTGAAGGAAGGCGAAGGCTACCGCCGTATCGTTGCCGCTCCGAAGCCGGTTGCGATTGTCGAGATTGATGCGATCCGCGCTCTCGCGGACGCTGACCAGCCGGTGATCGCCGCAGGCGGCGGCGGAATCCCGGTTATGGAACAGGGTTCCCACTTAAAGGGTGCCAGCGCTGTGATCGAGAAAGACCGTGCGGCAGGACTTCTCGCGAAAGAACTTGACGCTGATGTCCTGATGTTCATCACAGGTGTTCCGAATGTCGTATTAAACTACGGCAGTGACCATCCGATCAACATCGATAAGATGACAACGACTGATGCAGCCCGCTATGCCGGGGAAGGCCACTTTAAGACAGGTTCCATGCTGCCGAAGGTTGAAAGCTCCATCGGCTTCATCAACGCAGGAAAAGGACGCCGCGCGATCATCACTTCCCTTGACGGCGCAAAGAGCGCCTTAGCCGGTAAGGGCGGCACGACGATCCAGTAGGCAATACATTCTGATTTGATCCAGGTCAATCTGATTTTAATCCGGAACAAACAAAAATATGATCCCAGGGAGTTTTATATTGAAACCTCCCTGGGATCTCTTTTTTCAAATAATCTTCTCCCATCTGTTCTAATCATTCAAATCCCTTCAAAAAAAGACCCGCCAGAAGACTTTCTCATCTTCCGCGGGTCTTTCTTTTTTCTACTAGTTGTTACCCAATCAGATAATAACATGTGCCGGGCACTTCGCCGCGCACTTGCCGCAGCCGGTACACTTTGTGTAATCGATCACAGCAACGTTGTTATCCATATGGATCGCATCGAACTCACACTGCTTTGTGCAGAGTGTACATCCGATACAGCCTGCCTCGCAGACCTTCTTGACAGCCGGTCCTTTGTCGTGGGAGCTGCACTGTACGAGGTGGTTTGCCTTGTACGGAACAAGCTCGATCAGGTGACGCGGACAAGCCTCCGCGCACTTACCGCAGGCAACGCACTTCTCCTTGTCGACAACGGCAACACCGTTTACAACATGGATCGCGTCAAACTGACATGCCTTTACACAGCTTCCGGAACCGAGACATCCGTAGTTACATCCCTTGGAGCCGCCGCCCGGAACTGCGTCTGCGATCTTGTGGCAGTCGTCAATACCATAGTAGTTGTATTTCACAGTTGCCTTATCGCAGGTACCTTTACATTTTACAAATGCAACCTTCTTCTCAGCGGAACCAGCCTCAACGCCCATGATCGCAGCGATCTTTTCTCCTACCGGAGCGCCGCCGACCGGACACTGGTCAACCTTTGCCTTGCCCTCTGCAATTGCTTTTGCAAGAGCGTCACAGCCTGCGTAACCGCAGCCGCCGCAGTTGTTGCCCGGAAGTTCTGCACGAACCAGAATTTCCTTCTCATCTACTTCTACTTTAAACTTCTCGCTGGCGATTCCAAGGAGTACGCCGATGACGATACCGACGATACCGACAACCGCAGCAGCGATGATAATGCCTGTCATGTTCATCTCTCGTTCCTCCTTAAATCATTCCGGAAAATCCGAAGAGAGCGATCGACATTAAGCTTGCTGTGATCAGAACGATCGGGGATCCCTGGAAAGCGTGCGGCACATCATTGTGCTCGATCTTCTCACGGATACCTGCAAGCAGGACGATGGCGATCAGGAATCCAACGGAAATACCGATACCGTTTACGACACTCTGAATGAAGTTGTAGCCCTTCTGTACGTTTGTCAGTGCAACACCGAGAACCGCACAGTTTGTTGTAATTAACGGAAGGTATACGCCGAGGGCCTCATAAAGGCTTACCATGTTCTTCTTTAAGAACATCTCAACGAACTGTACCAGAGCCGCGATTACAAGGATAAATACGATCGTCTGTAAATACTCAATATGGAGCTTTACGAGAACGAAATCATAAACAAGGCTTGTGCAGGCGGATGCGATCGTAATAACGAATACGACTGCAGCGCCCATACCAGCTGCTGTCTCTGTTTTCTTGGATACACCAAGGAACGGGCAAAGACCGAGGAACTGGCTTAAAACAACGTTATTCACCAGGGCAGAACCGATGGCGATCAATAAAAGTTCTTTCATTTCTCCATTTCCTCCTTAATTTTCTTTGCCGGCGTCTGCTGCTTCAGTCTTAGCTGCCTCTGCCGCTTTTGCAGCCTCAGCTGCCTTCTTAGCTGCGAGAGCCTTCTCTGCTGCTGCCTTCTTTGCTGCCGCTGCGGCTGCTGCCTCCTCTGCCTTCTTCTCAGCAAGAGCAGCATGGTTTGTCATGCTGACACAGCCTGCACAGCTTGCGCAGTTACCGCCGCATACAAGGTCAGACTTCGGTGCGTCACCGTTGGTCGCGCATGGAAGACGGAGCTTGTTCTGGATCGCGGAAAGCATAGCCAGAGTGAACAGAGCACCCGGTGCAAGGATGATGATGGAAATGTGGTAAGCTTCCGGAATGATGGTGTGTCCGAAGATCGCACCTGCACCGAAGAACTCACGGCACATACCGATGACGGTAAGGGAAAGAGAGAAACCAAGTCCCATACCAAGACCATCGAAGAAAGATTCAACCGGACCGTTCTTGCAGGCATATGCCTCTGCACGGCCAAGGATGATACAGTTAACAACGATAAGCGGGATATAAATACCCAAAGATGCATACAGGGACGGAACGTAGCCCTGCATTAAGAGCTGTACGACTGTAACCAGGCTGGCTACGACTACGATGAAGGCCGGAATACGGACTCTGTCCGGAATGATCTTACGCAGTGCGGAGATCAGCAGGTTGGAAAACATCAGTACGGCTGTTGTGGAAAGTCCCATGCCGAGACCGTTGATGGCGGATGTTGTCGTCGCAAGAGTCGGACACATACCTAACATCAGGATGAAGGTTGGGTTTTCCTTGATAATACCGTTATATAAACGTTCTACGCATTTATTCATGAATGCCCACCTCCTAGTTTAAGCAGTTATGCAGATAGTATAAAGCTGCATTGACTGCGTTTGTTGTAGCGTTTGATGTGATGGTGGCACCGCTGATGGCATTGATCTCGGTGTCGGACGCAGAACCGGATTTTGTTACGCTTAAGCTCTCGCAGTTCTTGCCAACGTACTGATTTCTGTAGTCATCATCTTTCGCCTTTAAGCCAAGGCCAGGAGTATCGCTTGTCTCACGGATACCAACACCTGTGATGGTGCCGTCTGCATCAAAGCCGATGGAGAGCTTGACAGCTCCGCCGTAGGAGTCGTTAGACAGGGAGTTGATCACATGTCCTACGACTGCTCCGCTTGCGTCCTTTGCCTCGAGAACGGACTCGATTGCAACGCCGCCGAAGCCGAGGTTTGCGATCTCGTCTGCTGTCTCAGCGATCTTTTCTGTAGAACCTTCCACGTCATCGAAGCTCTCTGCCTCCGGAAGGACCTGTTTGTAGGTTGCGTTGTTGGCTGCGATGGTAGCCGCCTCGATCGGAGCTTTTGTCACATCATAGACAACACCGAGACATAAACCGGAAACCAGGGTGATCGCAAAAAGGATCAGGGCATCTTTCATAAATCCAGACTTACTTGCTGCCATTTTTCTTACCCCCTTTTCCGAATGCTGTCGGGAGAGTTACCTTCTCAATCAACGGAACAAGCATGTTGCAGAAGATGATCGCGTAAGAAACGCCCTCTGCACCGCTTCCGAAGATACGGAACAGTCCTGTTAAAATACCAAGGCAGATACCGAATACGATCTGTCCTTTTGCAGTGATCGGGCTTGTTACATAGTCGGTAGCCATGAAGAATGCACCGAAGATCAGTCCGCCGCCGCAAACCTCTGCGAGCACGTAGTTAATATTGTGCTGGCCGAAGATAAATGCGAATACTGCGAAGGAAAGGATGTATGCTGCCGGGATGCGGATCGTAATTACTTTCTTAACGAGCAGGTAAGCTGCACCGATCAGGAGGGCAATTACGGAAACCTCACCGATGGTTCCCGGGATCTTACCGATAAACATAGCTGCAAGATCATATGTATCACCGGCTTTGATTGCTGCAAGAGGAGTTGCGCTCGCAACTGCGTCTGTTACCGGGTCTGTGAACTTTGTCATAGCCTGTGCAAAGGAGATCAGCATAAAGCATCTTGCTGCCAGAGCCGGGTTCATCCAGTTCTGACCAAGTCCGCCGTAAAGCTGTTTTACGACGATGATCGCGAATACACCGCCAAGGATCGGCATCCATAACGGAATTGCCGGCGGCATATTTAAGCCTAAAATCATACCTGTGACAAGGGCACTGCCGTCACTGATGGTAATCGGCTTGTGCATCAGTGTCTCAAAAAGGTACTCACTGAGTACACAGGAAAGAACCGTTGCAACAACAACGATAAGGGAATAGATACCGAACTGCATCACGCCCCAGATCGTAGCCGGAAGCATTGCGATCGCCACATCGTACATTAAGTTCTTTGTGGAAACACCGCAGCGTACGTGAGGGGATGATGATACGTTTAATAATTTACTCATTTGTCACACCTCCTACGCTTTCTTTCTTCTGGCTGCCATGACAGCTTTACGCATCTCTTTGAATGCCTGTGTCAGCGGTCTGTGTGCAGGGCAGATGAAAGTACAGGAGCCGCATTCGCAGCACTCCATACCATTTAATTTTTCGAACAGGGCAAGATCATTTCTTTCTGCTGCCGCCATCATCATCTGCGGAACAACATGACCTGGACATACCTCGATACAGCGTCCACAGCGAATACACGGAGATTCCGGATTTGCTGCAACCTGATCTTTTGTGAAGCAGGTCAGGGCAGAGGAGTTCTTCATAACCGGAATATCCAGAGAGAATAATGCCTGTCCCATCATCGGACCACCGGAGATCATCTTTTCCGGCTCTTCCTTAAATCCACCTGCAGCCTCGAGGATCTCGCGATAGCACATACCGAGCGGAACCTGGAAGTTCTGCGGATTCTTAACCGCATCACCGGTAACGGTAATGATCTTACGAATTAACGGTGTGCTCTCACAGACTGCATTGTAAATGGAGATAACGGTATCTACGTTATCTACGATACATCCTGCATCCGCCGGAAGCATCGTGGAGTTGATCTCGCGTCCGCCTGTAACCGCATAGATCAGGAAACGCTCACCGCCCTGCGGATACTTTGTCTTTAACGGACATACCGTGATCTTTGGCTCGTCCTTTACGAGACCCTCCAGAAGCTTGATCGCCTCCGGTTTGTTCTCCTCGATTCCGATCACGCCTTTCGCGTTCGGGAACATGCTTAACATGACTTTGATACCGCCGATCAGTCTTTCCGGCTGCTCCATCATCAGGCGATAGTCACTTGTAAGATACGGCTCACACTCGGCCGCGTTTACGATAATGTGATCGATCGCATTGTCATCCTTCGGTGCAAGTTTTACGTTGGTCGGGAAACCTGCGCCGCCGAGGCCTACGATACCGGCTTCTTTTACGATATTCCGGATCTCTTCCTTGGAAAGTTTTGTGTAATCGCGTTTTTCGCCAAAACCTTCGATTGCTGTGTACTCGTTATCGTTCTCAACGATAATGGACTGTACGATTGCTCCGTTCGCAACCAGACGCGGTTCGATTCCCTTTACTGTACCGGATACGGAACAGATAACATTTGCGGAAATGAAGCCGCCTGCTTCAGCGATCTTCTGGCCAACCAGGACCTTGTCACCCTTGGCAACAAGCGGTTTCGCCGGAGCACCGATATGCTGGGAGAGAGGATACACCAGCTCACCCTTCGGCTGGATCACCTGAATCGGCTTATCTGCGGACAGTTCTTTTCCCTCATAAGGATGAACGCCGCCTATAAATGTGCTCAGACCCATTTAACAAACCTTCTTTCTATAAAATTTCATAGTACCCATCACCCCGTAGTATAGCATATTTGGAATTTTTCTACAATTGGAAATCGGTTAACTTTTTAACGGAAATGGCCGTTTTCGGCGTTTGTATCAAAAAAAAAACAAAAATAAGGCGGGAAACCACTTAAGAAAATGAAGTTTTCAACAAAAAAAGTGGGCAGGAACCACGATCCTGTCCACCTTTTTCCATTTTCTGTTAGTTTTTACTAATTTAATTCAGCCGTACCTGTATATAATCGGTAATAACGTCCTTTTTCTTTCAGGAGATCCTCATGATCGCCCCGCTCGATGATCTCCCCATTCTCCAGGACCATGATGGCGTTGGCGTTCCGCACTGTGGAGAGGCGGTGGGCGATCACGAAGGTGGTCCGCTCCGCCATCAGGCGGTCCATGCCCTGCTCGATGTGCTTTTCCGTTCTTGTATCGACAGAGCTCGTCGCCTCATCGAGGATCAGGATCGGCGCCCTGGATACCGCCGCTCTCGCGATATTTAAGAGCTGCCTCTGTCCCTGGCTTAAGTTCGCGCCATCGCTCTCGAGAACGGTGTCATAGCCCTTCGGAAGACGCATGATGAAGGAATGGGCAGATGCCATCTTCGCCGCCTGAATGACCTCCTCATCGGTGGCATCCAGTCTTCCGTACCGGATATTTTCCATAACCGTTCCAGTAAACAGATGCGTGTCCTGAAGCACCATGGCGATATGGCGGCGCAGCTCGTCCCGCTTTATATGGCGGATATCAACGCCGTCAATGGTGATTGTCCCGCTCTGGATATCGTAGAAGCGGTTGATGAGGTTCGTAATCGTCGTCTTCCCGGCTCCCGTGGAACCCACGAAGGCGATCTTCTGTCCCGGCTTCGCGTAGAGGCTGATATCCTTTAAGATGACCTTGTCCGGGTTGTATCCGAAGGTCACATGATCTAACACCACTTCCCCGTGCATGCCGTCCATGGACACCGCATCCTTATCATCCTCCGCCTCCGGCTCCTCATCCATCACGGAGAACACGCGCTCCGCTCCGGCGAGGGCTGAGAACACGTTGGAGACCTGCATCGAGATCTCGTTGATCGGCCTTGAGAACTGTCTCGAAAAGTTCAGGAATACCGTGAGCCCGCCGACATCAAAGTTTTTCACCACACAGAGGATCCCGCCGATGCACGCCGTCAGGGAATAGTTGACCTGACTCAGGTTGTTCATCACCGGTCCCATCATGCCCCCGAGGAATTGGGCGCGGATCTGCTTTTCACGGAGATCCCTGTTTAATATATCAAATTCTTCCTCCGCGATCTCCTCATGACAGAAGACCTTTACCACCTTCTGTCCGGTGATGGTCTCCTCGATGTATCCGTTTAAAGCACCGAGAGACGACTGCTGGGCGCTGAAGTATTTCTGGCTCCGCTTCGCGACCTCTCCACCGGCCCGCAGCATGAGCGGGATCATGATCAGGGTCACGGCTGTCAGCCAGATATTCGTGTAGAGCATGAGGAACAGGGTTCCGATGATGCTTAAGGTTCCGGAAAATAGCTGCACAAGGGTACTGCTCAGCATATTTCCGATGGTGTCCACGTCGTTTGTGAAGCGGCTCATCAGATCGCCGTTGGAGTTTGTATCATAAAATCTCACCGGAAGCTTCTGCATCTTTGTAAAGAGGTCTGTCCGGATCCGCACAAGGGCGCTCTGGGCAACCTCCAGCATCAGTCTTGACTGAAGATAATTTGCGATAACCCCCAGAAGATAAACGCACGCCATCGCAGTCAGCCCTTCAAAAAGTCCCGCCACATTGCCGGGACTTCCGTCCGGCGGTGCGATAAATCGGTTGATGATCGGGCGCAGCATATAGGAACCGGTCAGTGTCGCCACCGTGTTTACAATGACACAGAAAAATGCGATCCCCATCCGGAGCCTATCCGCCTCCAGATAGGACATCAGACGCTTTAAGGCTGCTCCTGTGCTCTTTGGGCGTCCTCCGCCTCTGGGAGCGCCCGGTCCCGGTCCTCTTCCCATTCCTCTCCTTTTCGGTGCGGCTGCCACGCGTCCGGCATATCGTTTTTTCAGGCTTGCCTCACGGTCTGCTCTCGTGACGCTCATACTGCCGCCTCCTCTCCTGCCCCGATGGACTGATTTCCGATCTGGGTCGTATAGATCTCGCTGTATGCCTCACAGGTCTTTAAAAGCTCTTCATGGGTTCCGTGACCGATGATCTTTCCGTCCTCCAGTACCAGAATCTGATCCGCCTCCTGAACGGAAGAGATCCTCTGGGCAATGATGATCTTTGTGGTATCCTTGAGATCATGATAGAGACTCTCACGGATCCTTGCCTCCGTCGCCGTGTCAACAGCGCTGGTGGAATCATCCAGGATCAGGATCTTCGGGCGCTTTAAGAGTGCTCTCGCAATACAGAGACGCTGTTTCTGACCGCCGGAGACGTTGACGCCGCCCTGCCCCATCTCGGTGTCGTACCCGTTTTTGAAGGTCTTAACGAAGGGATCTGCCTGGGCGCTCTCCGAGAACCGAATCACATCCTCCATCGGCGCGTCCTCATTTCCCCATCGGAGATTTTCCTCGATTGTTCCAGAGAAGAGGATATTTTTCTGGAGGACCATGCCGACGCCCTCCCGCAGGTGTTTTAAAGAGTACTCTTTGACGTTCACGCCATCGACAAGGACTTCGCCTCCGGTCACGTCATAGAGTCTCGGGATCAGTTGCACAAGGGAGGTCTTTCCGCTTCCCGTGGAGCCGATGATCCCGATGGTCTGTCCCGGCTCTGCCGTAAAGGAGATTCCTTCCAGAACGAGGTCCCTTCTTCCGTTCTCTCCGCTGTAGCCAAAGCTTACATTCTTAAACTCCACGCGGCCTTCCGTGACTTTTTTATCCTTATTTTTCGCGTTGTCATCATTCAAGTTGATCTCCGTGTCGAAGATCTCATTGATCCGCTTCATGGACGCGCTGGCGCGGGAGCTCTGTAAGAATACCATGGAAAGCATCATGAGGGACATCAGGATCTGCACGATATACGTCGTAAACGCAGTGAGATCTCCCACCGGCATATTTCCGGCAATGATGATATTTCCGCCGTACCAGACGACAGCCAGTGTCGTCACGTTCATGGCGAACATCATCACCGGCATCGTAGTGATCACGATCCGCAGGGCCCGGAGACTGCTCTCCTTTAAGTCGCAGTTCAGTCTGCTGAATTTTTCGATCTCATGATCCTCCCGGACAAAGGATTTGACCACGCGGACATTCGTCAGGGATTCCTGGATCCCGGAATTCAAACGGTCCAGTTTCCTCTGCATCTCCCCAAAGCGCGGGAATGCGGTCTTTAAGATCAGAATAATCGCCGCGAGAAGAAGTGGGATCACGATGAGAATGATGACCGCAAGCTGACGGTTCATCATAAACGCCATGATCAGGGCACCGAGGAACATTCCGGGCGCCCTGAGCGCCATACGGAGTCCCATCATCAGGACGTTCTGGACCTGCTGGACATCGTTCGTGAGCCTCGTGACGAGGGAGCCGGTGCTGTAGCCGTCAATGTTCTCGAAGGAGAACTGCTGGACCTTTTTGAACAGATCATTTCTCATATCACTGGTGAAGGAAATGGAAGCCTTTGCGGAAAAATAAGCGCCGAGGATTCCGCCCACCGCCATAAAAAGGACGGTCAGGACCATCAGTGTACCCATCTTTCCGATATAGGCAACATTTCGACTCGCGACACCGTTGTTGATGATCATGGACATAAATTTCGGGAGCATGACCTCTCCCGCCACCTCAGTGAGCATCATCAGCGGACCGATCACGAAGGCGCTGAGATACGGGGTGATGTATTTTTTGTAACGTTTCAATTCTGTTGTTTCCTTTCTGATCAGATCTGCCTTGTTGGATTCTTCCGGTGCTGTTTATCACGCATCTTCCCTCGGAAGTTTTCTCCTGACGATATAGAAGCAGATCATATGGGCCGTCGCCGTGACGATCCAGGTAAACGGATAGGATAAGTATAATACCGTCAGATTATGGTATACCTGAAACACGGTAAAGATCCAGACGATCCGGAGTCCACACGCTCCCAAAAGGGAGACGCACATCGGCATGACGGAGTATCCAAGACCGCGGATGCTGCCCACCATCGTATCCATGATTCCACAGAGAAAATATGTCGTTCCAAAGACCACAAGTCTTCTCATTCCATATACCATGACCTCCGGGTCTGAGGAATAGATCCGGATCAGGGCGTGTCCGCCCAGATATGCCGGGATTCCCATTCCGAGTCCCACTGCCGTCACAACGCCAAGACAGGTAAACATGATCCGGTTGATCCTCGAATACTTTTTGCCGCCGAAGTTCTGGCTCGTGAAGCTTAAGTTTGCCTGGTAGACCGCATTCATGGCGTTATAGATGAATCCCTCAATATTCTGGGAAGTCGTATTTCCCGCCATCGCGACAGAGCCAAAGGAGTTTACAGAGGACTGGATCAGAACGTTGGAAATAGAGAATACTGCGCCCTGCATCCCCGCCGGAAGGCCTACCTGTATGATCTGGCGGAATTTCGAGCGGTGGATCTTCAGATTTTTTAAATGAAGCTTCAGGCCACCCTCGCTCTCCATCAGACAGAGGATCACCAGGAACGCTGAGATTGCCTGGGAGATCGCTGTCGCCAGGGCAACTCCCGCCACATCCATCCGGAACATGATCACGAAGAAGAGGTTTAAAACCACATTGATCACGCCCGCCGCCGTAAGGAAATACAGCGGGCGTTTCGTGTCTCCCACCGCGCGAAGGATCGCACTTCCGAAGTTGTAGATCATATTCGCAGGCATGCCGATAAAGATGATCCGCATGTAGATCGTAGATTTATCGATCACATCGTCCGGGGTTCCCATGAGTTCCAGCATCGGTCTTGAGAGAAGCTGGCCCACAATGATCAGGAAAAGACCGCTGACGATACTGAGCGCCATGGCCGTATGGATCGTATCCTGCACGTCTTTTTCCCGCTTCGCTCCGTAATATCTCGCCACGATGACATTGACACCCACGGACAGTCCGATAAAGATATTGATCATCAGGTTAATCAGCGCCGTTGTGGAACCCACCGCCGCCAGAGACTGGCTGCCCGCGAAGCGTCCCACAACGATCACGTCCGCGGCGTTGAACAGAAGCTGCAGGATTCCAGAAAAGATCAGCGGAATCGTAAAGGTGAGCAGTTTTCCGAGGATTGGGCCGCTGCACATGTCCATCTCGTAATTTTTCTTCATAATACTCCTTTTTCCCGTATCTGTATTTTCTTTCCGGCAGCATCCGGAAAGAAAAGCAGACTGACATTTCCCGCCCCTGTCCGGCTGCTCATTCTATCCACGGCTGCTCCCGGTGCCGGAATGTGTAAGGCACATTCCTTTTATCTATTACGCAGATTATAGACGATTTTTACAAATAATGCAATCCTGCCGCAACACGCTTCAGTCCTCAAGGACATACACCCGGAAGAGACCGGACCACGGATTTCCGATAATATAGCAGGTGTAGGCTCTTCCTGCACGGACGTTGACGTTGAAGGTGAGAAGCGGATTCGACACAGTGCAGGTCGGACAGGAAACGCCGACGATGGAGGAAAGGACAAGGACCGGAAGCTCGCCTAAGGCTGAAACTGAATACTGGGAACCTGTCACAAAGAAGGTATAGGTTCCGCTGGATGTCTGTTTATAGCTCGTCACTTCCTTGTATCCGATCCCAGCAAATGCCGTCTGGTTGTTGAAGGTCCGCACATCGTAGCTGGATCCCGCGTAGGACATGTTCGCGACACGGAGACAGCCGTAACCTGCCGGAACATTCGTGCAGCCCATGTCAGAGACACGGGTCAGGGACACTCCGGATACCGTATCCAAGATCACCATCGTGAGTTTCTCACCGGACACAAAGGCAATCGTCTGCTGATAATAGATCTGACCGTTGGTCCTGCGCACAGTGACGGTATGGAATCCGTCCGTCACGCGGATATAGGAAGAGATCGTGGCAAATTCGGAGCCGGAAAAGATATTCCGGCCATCGATATAGACATCCAGAGTGCGGCCTGATGTGCTGGCATTTAAAAACCGGACTCTGCTGTAGTAATTCCCTCCTGAGACCGTCGGGTATGTGACCGGAAAAGAAATTGTCGGAAAGCCCGGGTACCCGATAGTATTGTCGGGATAGACAGGGCGTCCGCCAGACGGCGCGACCGGTGTCGTCGGGATTCCAGCGAGATCGTCATCCCCCGGATAAACAGGTCTTCCGCCCGGTGAAGCGATAGGCGGCACAGGGATCCCCGCAAGATCATCGTCTCCCGGATAAACAAAAACTCCTCCTAATGGCTCGGCCGGTGTCTCCGGTACATTTGCGTCGTTCTTCCCTGCTGCAACCTCCGCCGTACTCTCTCCCGACGGTTCCGGCATTGATGTTGGATTCTCTGGCATATAAACACCTCAGTATCTTTTTTACTACAAAATATGAACACAGACCGGAAAGTGTTCCCTGCCTGTTTTTGAACCTCCATGGGCTTTCCGGGGAATTGATCTTTTTGTATGAAAAATTTATTCAAATTTTTTTATTTTTATCGTTGACAAACCTGTTGATCCATGATACTATATTGAAGGTTCGAAAAACACAGCAATTGTGTTCGCTGCCTTGGCTCAGCTGGTAGAGCGTCGCCTTGGTAAGGCGGAGGTCGGCAGTTCAAATCTGCTAGGCAGCTTAAACCATGAGGCTTTCCGGGATATCCGGGAAGCCTTTTTTCGTGCTGTAGGAAATTCCCTGTTACGCAAAAAGGCACGAAGGCGGCAATGATGCGCACTCACTCAGGACGCCCGGCCTAACCAGAGCAAATGTTTATTTTGCAGGAATCCTCCTCGCATAAAAAAAGACCCGCGGAGCTCTCTCCACAGGTCTTTTTTCATAATCCAAATTATTAAATTCTATGCCTTCGCCAGTCTCTGTCTCACGATCTCATACGCGAGAACACCTGTTGCAACAGACGCATTCAGGGAATCGATATCGCCTTTCATCGGGATCGACGCGATCATATCACATTTTTCCTTTACGAGACGGCTCACGCCCTCCCCCTCATTTCCGATCACGAGACCGATCGGTCCGGTGAGGTTTAAGCGGTACATACTCTCTCCGCCCATATCGGCGCAGACGAACCAGATCCCGCGTTTCTTTAAATCCTCGATGGTTGCCGCCATATTGGTGACCTTCGCGACCGGCGTATAGTTCAACGCACCCGCGGAAGTTCTCGCAACCGTCGCGGTAAGTCCCACCGCGCGGCGTTTCGGAATGATCACGCCATGAGCGCCCGCAAGGTTTGCGGTACGGATGATCGCTCCAAGGTTATGCGGATCTTCAATTCCGTCAAGCAGGAATAAAAACGGCGCCTCACCCTTCTCTTCCGCGATCTTTAAAATATCTTCCACCTCAGCGTACTCATAAGCAGCGGCATACGCCATCACGCCCTGATGGTGTCCCGTCTCGGACATGGAATCGAGACGTTCCTTCGGAACAAAGTTTACGATCGTGTCATGCTTTTTCGCCTCTCTCACGATCGTGCGCACCGGTCCGTCCTGACATCCGTCAAGGACAAACAGCCGGTCGATGGTCTTTCCGGAGCGGAACGCCTCCAAAACAGCGTTGCGCCCTTCAATCGTCAGTTCTTCATATCTCATCGGAGTTCTCCTCTTTTTGTTTTTCCGTATCGCCGGAGTCAGTTTTTCCGGTCTTTGTCATCGCCAGAGCCACAAGGTCCACCATGCGCTCTGTTCTTCCGGACAGGTAAAGATATCCCATCAAAGCCTCAAAGCCTGTCGCCATCCGGTAATCCTTCATCGTGGCATTCTTGGCCATAGAGAAAGACTTTGCGTTTCTTCCTCGTTTGTAGACCGCATGCTCCTCCTCGGTCAGGTCATCCTCGATGGCCATCAGGAATTCCGCCTGGGCTGCAGCCTTCACAAGAGCTGAAGACTTCTTGTGAAGCTTATTCACCTGCATATTTCCCTCACTGACCACGATGGTACGGATCAGGATCTCGTAAGCCGCGTCACCGAGATAGGCGAGCACAAGCGGAGAATACTGGCCTGCATCCGTATCCTTTAAGTGGAATTTTTCCTTTAAAAGCATTAAGCTCTCTTCCATTTTACGCCCTCTCTTGTGTCCTCGAGGACGATTCCCATGTCGAGAAGTTTTCCTCTGATCTCATCGGCAAGGGCAAAGTTCTTTGCCTTTCTCGCTGCCTGTCTCTGGGCGATCAGGTCCTCCACCTCAGAGTCAAGGACTTCCGCCTTCTTTTCTGTAAGGATTCCCATTACATCGCAGAGTCTCTGGATCTCATTCTTCATCCAGCAAACATATTCTTTTGTGCTTGTCCCGGAGACTGTGGAGTTGGAGAGCTTGATGAGCTCAAAGATTGCGGAGATCGCGTCCGCGGTGTTGAAATCATCATCCATCGCCGCCTCATATTTTGCGACAAGCTCCATTGCCTTCTTCTTGTTTTCCAGTTCCTCCTCTGTCATTGTGCCGTCGGCTGCCTTTGCCTCCGCCTCACGGAGTTTTTCCATACCGGTGAGGATTCTCTCAAGACCGTTCTTGGAAGCTTCCATTAAGTCCGCACTGAAGTTTAACGGACTTCTGTAATGCGCGCTCAGCATAAAGAAACGAAGCACCTGAAGATCGTATTTCTCGCTGATCTCACGGACGGTAAAGAAGTTTCCGAGAGATTTTGACATCTTCTTATTGTCAATATTTAAGAACGCATTGTGCATCCAGTATTTCGCGAAGGGCTTTCCGTTTGCAGCCTCACTCTGGGCGATCTCGTTCTCATGATGCGGGAAGATCAGGTCCTCGCCGCCTGCATGAATATCGATCTCGTCGCCGAGGTATCTCTTTGCCATAACGGAGCACTCGATATGCCAGCCCGGACGGCCCTCGCACCATGGGGACTCCCAGTACGGCTCTCCCTCTTTTTTCGGTTTCCAGAGAACGAAGTCGTTCGGATCCTGCTTACCCTCCTCACCGGTTACCTTGATCTCACGGAATCCGGACTGGAGATCGTCAAGATTCTTATGAGAAAGCTTTCCGTAATCTTTAAATTTCCGGACACTGTAGTAAACCGTTCCGTCAGCAGCCACATAGGCGTAACCTTTTTCGATCAGAGTGCTGATCATATTCAGCATGCCACAGATCTCTTCTGTCGCCAGCGGGTTCTTTGTTGCCGGCTCGATATTCATGCCCTCCATATCCTTTTTGCACTCGGCAATGTAGCGCTTGGAGATCGTCTCTGCATCAACGCCCTCCTCGATGGCTTTTTTGATGATCTTATCATCGACATCCGTGAAGTTGGATACATAATTTACATCGTATCCTTTATATTCAAAATACCGTCTTACCGTATCAAATACGATCATCGGTCTCGCGTTTCCGATGTGGATAAAGTTGTAGACGGTCGGTCCGCACACGTACATTTTTACTTTTCCCGGCTCCACCGGAACGAACTCTTCTTTTCTCTTTGTGAGTGTATTGTAGATCTTCATAACTTAAGCTCCTTCATATATCTTTCTGTCCGAATTTTTATCTGCCATGCAGCTTTGTGTAATGCACTTTCACCATCATCAGAGTAAACAGGCGCTTACTTCCGCATTCATTTATTGCTGCTGTCTACAGCCCGGACAGCCCCCGCATCCGCCGGAAATCACGCCCACACGGTCCTCCGGCGCGTAATCCGCCACAGAACTTAAAAGGGCGATCGCCTGAGCGGAGATCCCCTCTCCGGTACCGGTAAACCCAAGCCCCTCTTCCGTCGTCGCTTTCACGCTTACCTGTTCTTTTTCGATTCCTAACGCTGCCGCGATATTTTCCGCCATCTGCGGGCGGTACGGCAGAAGCTTCGGCCTCTGGGCGATCACGGTGGAATCGATATTTTCGATCATATATCCGTTTTCCTGCAGGATCTTCCCGACTTCCTTTAAAAGCGCGATGCTGGAAATCCCTTTATATTTCTCGTCCGAATCCGGAAAGTGCTGGCCGATATCGCCGAGGGCGGCAGCCCCCAAAAGTGCGTCCATCACAGCATGAAGAAGGACATCCGCGTCAGAGTGACCCAGAAGCCCTTTTTCATAGGGGATATCCACGCCTCCGATAATCAGCTTTCTTCCTTCTACGAGACGATGCACATCATATCCCTGTCCGATTCTCATAGAATCTCCTCCTGTTTCTCTTATGAGCCGATCACACGCATCCGTTTCGGGATGCAGCGCACCGCCAGATTCTCCTGGCACATACAGCTCTCACCGTCCACATGGACCGCCAGCGGGCGCGCAAGGTGGATCTCCGCCTCACTGCACTCAAAGACACGGATCCCCCGTTCTTTTCTCCGGACCCCCATCACAAGGTCCCTTAAGATCGGGATCATCTTTGTCTTTCTCGCACTGTTTCCAACGTAAACGGTCATTTTTCCGTCATCATTTAAAATCTCGCCGTTCTTCTTTTTCTTCTCTTCCCGGCGTACCATAAACGTGATGAAATATATATGATTAAACTCCACTTTCTGCGTGCCGTCAAGCAAAATATATCCTTTTGTCGGCTTTGCGAGAAAAAGCTGCTTTAATCCAATCCCAAAGCTAAGGATTTTTGTCAGATGAAGTCTCGTCATCTGGTTTCTCACAGGGCAGCATAAGAGATTGTGGCACAGTGCCGCGTCGAGTCCGATCCCACAGCGTCCGGCAAATCTGCGGCTCACGATCTCCTCGTTTCCGAACGTGATAACGCCATAGTCCAACATCCGGTAATATTTCGGGTGCAGGATCCGTCTTGCCTGACGATCCACCTTCCAGAAAGACTGGAATCCCTTCGAGAGCGCATTCCGGAATCCCACCGGGACATAGCCGAAGGTCAGGAGTCCCTTAAAGGAGACACCGTTTAAGACCTCATTGTAGGTACCTTCGCCGCCGACGATCACGATCACCTTCGCTTCATCCTTGTCCGCCGTCAGCACTCTCGCGATCTCCGCCGCATCCCCCTGATGTTCCGTAAAAAAGACACGGTATTCCTGACTGTTCATTTCCAGCTGATGTTCCAGTCGTTTCCAGATCCGGTATCCTCTTCCAGCACCGGCACCGGGATTTACGATAAACTGATACATAACGTCCTCCGAATCTTATATGTTCAGAATTTTCCGTGCAGCCATACACATTCTGACCGTGTCAGTGCCATATGGCATACGATATAAAATATAGTATATCACATAACCGCTAAAAAAAGGCTAAATTTTTTCTAAACTTCATGCATGTGCACTACGGACAGCAACGCGGACATCCCCTGCTGAAACGTAAGAAAATAGTAAACATCTCTTCCTTGTCAGACAATATCGGCATCGATTATAATAAAAACAGATATACGAGGCAACGATATATAATTTTCATGAATCCCCCGAAAGGAGGTCACTGGTATGAAAAAAAGAATGCATGTCAGGCTTTTCATGCTGCTGTTCTATCTGATTTTTGCAGTCACAGCACTTCCGATCACCGCAAAAGCTGACATGGGACCCAAGCCCTCGGTTCGCATCCAGTTCAAAAATATGGGCGATGACCTGTGCTACGGCACACTGCTTTCAAAGGAAGCATGCACAGGACCCGCACGTGTCTGGGACGGCACCGCCAGAAATGAGCAGCTCTATGATCTTGACCGGAGCATCTGGAAAGCTTTTGTGGATTACAAAGATCCTGACGGATATTA